>NZ_CBFFRK010000013.1:0-67569 GCF_965644245.1 Erwinia sp. V71 | reverse complement strand
ACTTACAGCACTACCAGGGGGCGCTGAACAGCAGGCCACGCAAGTGTCTCGGATTCAGGCAACCGTCTGTGGTGTTTGCAGAGCTAAGATTGGCGGCTTAACGTTGCACTTCGGAGTTGAATCCGCCGACGACGGCGCACGGTGGCCCACGCGGAATAAATGCCCAGCGTAATGACCGTCAATAACGCATTGACCAACCAGATTGCGAAGTATTCCCCTGATTTGCCGTGAAAGCGCACCGGATGCTGCGATGTAGCAGGTGTATTATTGGTATCCATAAGTTTTCTTCCTGAAAATTAAAACCAGCCTAAAAGACGAATAACGGATATAGCGATTATTATTTGCGCGCACATTAAAACATGCACGCCGGGCAGCGACAATAAATAATTCTTATTTGCATTATATTACGTGTAAGAAGGCAGATTGCGGCAACAGCATTGCATCCACCCGCCAGCAATGTTATTACACTGCTCTGAAACTTCTATGACAATCGAGTGAGCAGCATGATAACCGCAACTCAGGCTGGCGTGCGTGTACGTCCGATCACGCCCGCCGATAATCCGCTTATCGCCCAAGTGATCCGTGACGTCTCCGCTGAATTTGGCCTGACGGCGGATAAAGGCTATACGGTGTCCGACCCCAATCTGGATCGCTTATTCGAACTCTACAGCGAAGCCAACAGCGCTTACTGGGTCGTCGAGCGGGATGGTCAGGTGGTGGGCGGTGGTGGCGTCGCGCCACTGCTGTGCAGTGATGCCGATATCTGTGAATTGCAGAAGATGTATTTCCTGCCTGCGGTACGCGGTTTAGGTCTGGCGCGCAGTCTGGCGTTGCAGGCGATGGAATTCGCCCGTGAGCGCGGTTTTAAGCGCTGCTATCTGGAAACGACCGCGTCACTGACGCGGGCGATTAAGCTGTATGAGCATCTTGGTTTCCGCCATATCGACGGCCCGCTGGGCTGCACCGGTCATGTGGATTGCGAAGTGACGATGATTCGCGAGTTATAACGATTAACGAAAAGGGGCCATTCTCCGGCCCCTTTAATTTACTTCGCCAGACGATCCAGCAGCTTCTGATGAATCCCGCCGAAACCGCCGTTACTCATCACCAGCACTGTATCTCCCGGCTGCGCCACTTTCGCGATCATCTCAACCAGATGGTCGATATCCGCGCTCCAGTGCGCGGGCTGCACACAGGCATCTGCTACTTCCGAGACCTGCCACGGAATATGGTGTGGCTGGAACAGGAACACTTCGTCGGCACGTCCCAGTGATGGTGCCAGGTCATTCTTACTGACGCCCATTTTCATGGTATTGGAGCGCGGTTCCAGTACGGCCAGAATCCGCGCCGTGCCGCCAACTTTGCTGCGCAGCGCTGCCAGCGTGGCGAGAATCGCCGTCGGATGGTGGGCGAAATCGTCATACACTTTGATGCCGTTGCTTTCGCCACACAGTTCCAGACGACGACGGGCATTGATAAAGTCATTCAGCGCACGCGCCGCATCTTCCGGTTTCACACCAACATGACGGGCGGCAGCAATCGCCATCAGACCGTTATTCATATTGTGTTCACCGACCAGCGACCAGTTCACTTCCGCCACCGGCGCACCATCAAGCCACACTTCCCAGTGAGATGCGTCCGGTGACAGCTTCTTCGCCTGCCACTTCGCCCCGTCACCGGTATGCTCCTGCTCGCTCCAGCAGCCCATCGCCAGCACCTGTTTCAGGTTCGGGTCCTGCTCCGGCAGAATAATCTTGCCCTGCCCCGGCACGATACGCACCAGGTGATGGAACTGCTTCTGGATCGCGCGCAGATCGTCAAAGATATCCGCGTGATCGAATTCCAGATTATTCAGAATCAGTGTGCGCGGGCAGTAGTGAACAAACTTCGAACGCTTGTCGAAAAAGGCGCAGTCATACTCATCCGCCTCAATCACGAAGAATGGGCTTTTTCCTAAAGTTGCCGAAACCTCGAAATTTCCCGGTACACCACCAATCACAAAGCCCGGTTCCAGCCCGCAGGCCTGTAAAATCCACGCTGCCATGCCTGCAGTGGTGGTTTTGCCATGGGTGCCAGCAACGGCAATCACCCAGCGGTCGCGCAGCACGAAATCATGCAGCCACTGCGGCCCGGACATGTAAGGAATGTTGCGTTCCAGTACCGCTTCAACACAGGCGTTACCCCGCGTCATGGCATTGCCGATAATCACCAGATCGGGCGCCACATCAAGCTGACTGGCGTCATAACCCTGAATTAAATCAATCCCTTGCTTCTCCAGCAAAGTGCTCATTGGCGGATAGACATTGGCATCTGAACCGGTGACTTCATGCCCCAGCGCACGTGCCAGCAGCGCCAAGCCGCCCATAAAGGTTCCGCAGATACCGAGAATATGAATACGCATAGCAGGTCCGTTACTTAAAATGTTCGCCGCACAGTGTAGCGCCGACTTCTGCCGGAAGAAACGGATTTGGACTATGGTCTTTGCCGTTCAATCGGCTAAACTGCGTACGAAAACGTTAGCGGCCTGTCAAACATGCTGCTACTCAACTGTGAAATCAGGGATTGTGTTATGAAAACGTTAGGCGAATTTATCGTCGAGAAGCAGCATGACTTTCCTCACGCTACAGGTGAACTGACGGCGCTTATCTCCGCGATTAAACTGGGTGCGAAGATTATTCACCGCGACATCAACAAAGCGGGTCTGGTCGATATTCTCGGTGCCAGCGGCGTTGAGAATGTGCAGGGTGAACAGCAGATGAAGCTGGACCTGTACGCCAATGAAAAGCTGAAAGCCGCTCTGAAAGCGCGTGGCATTGTTGCCGGTATCGCGTCGGAAGAAGAAGATGAGATTGTTATCTTCGAAGGCGTTGAGCACGGTAAATACGTGGTACTGATGGACCCACTGGATGGCTCCTCCAATATCGACGTTAACGTCTCTGTCGGCACCATCTTCTCTATCTATCGCCGTATTACGCCGCCAGGCACGCCGGTGACCGAAGAGGATTTCCTGCAGCCAGGCAGCGCACAAGTCGCCGCGGGCTATGTGGTGTATGGTTCTTCCACCATGATGGTCTACACCACCGGGTGTGGCGTGCATGCGTTTACGTACGATCCTTCGCTGGGCGTGTTCTGCCTCAGCCACGAGCGTATGACCTACCCGGAAAAAGGCTACACCTACTCGATTAACGAAGGGAACTACATCCGCTTCCCGCTGGGTGTGAAAAAATACCTGAAGTTCTGCCAGGAAGAAGATAAGGCGACCCATCGCCCGTATACCACGCGTTATATCGGTTCACTGGTGGCAGATTTCCACCGTAACCTGCTGAAAGGCGGTATCTACCTGTACCCAAGCACCGCCAGCCACCCACAGGGTAAACTGCGTCTGCTGTATGAGTGCAACCCGATGGCGTTCCTTGCAGAACAGGCGGGGGGTAAAGCCAGCGACGGTAAAAACCGTATTCTCGATCTGCAACCCAAGGCTCTGCATGAGCGCTGCCCGTTCTTCGTCGGCAACGATGCCATGGTTGAGGATGTGGAACGTTTCCTGCGCGAGTTCCCGGATAACTAAGTCATTCATCCCGCAGACGACACTCGACGCTAAAGTACAGAGAACATTGGCAGCGTAGGAAAGCGTCCCGCGCCACGGATGGCGCGGGACGAGCGGTCAGGGACGACGAAAAGCGACTTTCCGTAGCTGACCGTGTTTGCTGCGCAGGCACAGAACTAAAAGCGACGTCCCGGCGCAGACTCGGTGTCACAGCAATACAGACAAAGGTTCATCACCTATCTGAAAGGGCGGCTCATCACAACTGCCTTTTTTATCAGGCTGACTGCACCTTAAATACCGCCATACTGGCCACCAGCTGCTGCGCCTGCTCTTCCAGAGACTGCGTTGCCGCCGAGGCCTCTTCGACCAGCGCCGCATTCTGTTGCGCCACTTCATCCATCTGAGTGACCGCCTGGTTCACCTGCTCGATACCCCGGCTCTGCTCTTCCGACGCGCTGGAAATCTCTTTCATCAGCGTGGTCACGCGCATCACTTCGCTGGAGATCTCATCCATCGTCTCACCGGCTTTGGTTGCCATCTCGTTGCCTTCACCGACGCGGGTTTGCGAGTCAGAGATCAGTACACGGATCTCTTTCGCGGCAGTGGCGCTGCGTTGTGCTAACTCGCGCACTTCACTGGCCACCACGGCAAAGCCACGGCCCTGCTCACCGGCACGCGCCGCTTCCACCGAGGCGTTCAGCGCCAGAATATTGGTCTGGAACGCAATGCCATCAATCACGCTAAGAATATCGGCGATACGTGCGGAACTGCTGGAAATCTCCTGCATCTTCTCAATCACATAACACACCACTTCCGCACCGCGATCGGCGGTATCGGATACACTGCGCGCCAGCTGGTGCGCCTGCTGCGCATTCTCGGCGTTCAGCTTCACGGTCGCGGTCAGTTGCTCCATGCTGGCAGCGGTCTGCTCCAGCGAGGCGGCAGACTCTTCGGTACGCTGCGACAGATTCAGGTTACCTTCACTCAGCTCACGGCTACCAACGTCAATCTGTTCGCTGGCATCACGCACCCGGCCAACGGAATCCTGCAGCTCAAACTGCATACGGTCGAGCGCGAAGTTGAGGCGTTGCAGTTCAAAACAGCCGCCCTGCGGCACGGCCTGGGTCAGATCGCCCGAAGCAACATGTTCCAGGTGTGCCACCGCTTTATCCAGCGGTTTCAGCAGCAGATTACGCAGTACAAACCAGGAGATGATCACCAGACCAAAGGTCAGCAGGCAACTGAACGCAATCAGGATTTTCATCTGCAGTTCGTTCGCTGCAGCTTGCTTTAACTGATCTGCACTCACTTCGTCCGCGTATTTACCAAACTCTGCCACGGCGGCGCTAAATTTGCCTGCCAGCGGGCTGACATCCCCTTCCAGCTCGGCGTAATAAGCATCCGGAGATTGTTTTTCCAGCGCGTTCATGATCGGCATGATGCCGTTATCGACGTAATTCTGGTAGCTACCGACCACCGCATCCGCCAGGGTTTTACCGTGTGCGGTCACCGTACCGGCATCAACAAAGCGTTTTAATTGCGCCTGTGACTCCGCCAGATAAGTAATGGCGCGTTGTCTCTGCTGAGTCGCCTCATCAAGGATGCCAATTTCCATTTTACGCACAGACAGTGCAGCAACGGCGCGCACACGCAGTAAGCCTGCGTTAGCCTGGTAAAGATTATTCTGTTCGATGCCCTGAATGCGGTTAATAGCATCCAGCGATTGTGTTCCTTTATTGATTGCGATAATGCCCATAATGCTGACGACCAGCAGCAGGAGCGTTATTAATGCGAGAAGGGCGAGGAGCCCGGTACGAATGGATAGCTTGTTTAACATGGGGTTTCCCTATAGCGGAGAAAGGCATATGGTCCTGAAGCCTAAAAGCGGTCAAGATATCGGCTGGCGAGGAATTAAACTTTATGGTTGCTGATGAAGTATTTTAATCGACCCTGTAAACCTTTAAGTACGTCTTAATCAATTTTTAGTGAGAAAAGCGGAGTACCTGATGAGAGCTATTTTGATCTGCTGCGGTTTATCCCTTTCTTTTTATGCGTTTTCTGGCGAAAAAACGATCGATTTAACGCAAAAAAGCTGCCTGAAGCAGGCATCATCCACCCACGCGATGGTGCAGTGTTATGACACGGCGTATCAGGCATGGGATACAGAAATGAATAATCACTATCACCTTTTATTAACAAAGCTTAATAGTGACCAGAAAAACAAATTACGTCAGGCACAACGCGACTGGCTGAGCTACCGCGACAGCTGGCTGGCGGCGACAAAGGCGTGGTATCTGACACAACAGGGCAGTATGGCCAGCCTGTCGATCAATGCCCAGGCAGTACAACTGGTGAAAAACCAGGCGCTGATGCTACAGTCTCTTGATCAGGGCAGTTGCGCGAATCCGGATGATTGTTGAGACTAGGTGTTCCTCTCCCTCTCCGGAGCCACTGATGGCCTCATATTTATCGTTACTGATTCTGGTCCTGCTCGGCGCATTAAGTTTCTTTGCCCATAACACCGCCGTTACCATCTCAATCGTGGTGCTGCTGGCGATCAAATTCACCCCACTGGCGCAATTCTTTCCCTACGTGGAAAAACAGGGGCTGACCGTCGGCATCATTATCCTCACCATTGCGGTAATGGCTCCGCTGGCGAGTGGTTCACTGCCCTCCAGCACGCTGCTGAAATCGTTCCTCGACTGGAAATCACTGCTGGCGATTGCGGTGGGGATTTTTGTTTCCTGGCTGGGCGGACGCGGCGTGTCACTGATGAGCAGTCAGCCGACCATTGTTGGTGGCCTGCTGATTGGCACCATTATTGGTGTGTCGCTGTTCCGCGGTGTGCCGGTCGGACCGCTGATTGCGGCCGGGATTGTGTCGCTGTTTCTCATCGGCAAATAGCGATAACTGGAGCATTCTGAAAGGCCAAAAAAGGGGGCATACTTTCAGTGGCAGTTGGCTATAATAGCCGTCACTCGACTTACGACTATTGAAGGAATACGCGATGAGTTTAAACCATGTTCCGGCGGGTAAAGAGCTGCCAGAAGATATCTATGTTGTTATTGAGATCCCGGCCAATGCCGATCCTATCAAATATGAAGTAGATAAAGAGTCTGGCGCGCTGTTCGTTGACCGCTTTATGGCGACCGCGATGTTCTACCCGTGCAACTATGGTTACATCAACAACACCCTGTCTCTGGATGGTGATCCGGTTGACGTGCTGGTGCCAACCCCGTATCCGCTGCAGCCGGGTTCCGTCATTCGCTGCCGTCCAGTCGGCGTGCTGAAAATGACCGACGAATCCGGTGAAGATGCGAAACTGGTTGCGGTTCCGCACACCAAGCTGACCAAAGAGTACGATCACATTAAAGATGTGAACGACCTGCCAGAACTGCTGCGTGCACAGATCACTCACTTCTTCGAGCAATACAAAGCGCTGGAAAAAGGCAAATGGGTGAAAGTTGACGGCTGGGAAGATGCTGCTGCTGCGAAAGCGGAAATCATCTCCTCTTTCGAACGTGCTCAGAAGAAGTAATCTTTGCTGCGTGAAAAAACACCGCTCAGTGAGCGGTGTTTTTTTTGTCTTTATTCTGCCTCGTCTGCGCTTTCGCGCGACAGCCAGTCACCACTGACAATACGTGACCGCCCGGCGACAGAACGCTGGTAGACATACAACCATGCGCTGCCGTAAGGCGTCTGTACCAGCTGGCGTTTATACTCCCCACCTTTGCTCCGCAGAGCATCCAGCTCCCCGAGAGTAGTGGCATCAATACGGTACACCTCGCAATACACCTGACCTTCCCCGACGATCACGCCAGGATAGTGGCCCAGGCTGTACAGTTCATAGCCATCGATCACATGATCGCCCAGCCACTGGCCGTTGGTCATCCAGTGACTGTTTCCCTGCTTGCGCCGTAAAGTGCCATAGACAATTATTCGCATTGCTAAAACTCAAACTGATAGAGCACATCGAGTGCCTGATCAATGCCAGACACCGCTTCCAAATAGAGTTTGGGCATAAGGCGATAACGCAAGGTTAAGGTCGCCAGTGAATCAAATATGCCAACACCATATTTTACCTGTAGACCCGGCAGCACATAGCCACTGACCTGCACCTGCTGGCTGTCGCCAACCCCTGCGGTATCCAGGGCCAGATTGCTTACACCGAAAGTCTCGCCGATTTTACCCACAACCTGACCACTTTGTGCAACCCCTAAACCTACTAATGCTGAGGTTAATGCGTTGCTGTCCCCCTCCGCACCCAGTCCCTGACCGCGCAGCAGGTAGGAAAGCGCTTCCTGTTGCGACATCGCCGGGTCGGAAAACACTTCGACTTTCGGTTCATCTGCCAGCCCGGTGACACGCAGACCGGCGGTGACATCATCTTCGATGGAGTCCGGGTTGCGAATCGCTTCAAGATTGAGATACGGCTGGTCCGGCGGACCGGAGAACTGCAGCTCACCCTTACGTACAATCAGATCCTGACCATAAGCGTGGAAACTGCCTTCCGGGATATTAATCTGGCCGTTGAGACCCAGACCGCGCTTATCCTGCACCAGTTTCAGATCGCCATTCAGCCGCGCTTTCAGGCCAAAGGCGCTGAGACGCACGTTGTCGCCGACATGGAGAATCAGGTTACTGTTAATCGGAATTGACGCGCTCTGGTTCACAATCGGTTGCAGATGTTCGTCGAGCATCACTTCATCCGAAGACACACCGACCGCGCTTGCCGGCACTTCCTGCACCGTGATGCGCGCCCACGGGATATCCACCCGGCCATCAAGATTAAACGCCGCAGGCGTCGCCTGGAAGACGATATCTGGCGAGACATCCATGCGTACCATCGGCGGCACGGTGACGCGTACTTTGTTCCCCTTCGCCGCCACGCGCGCACGCCAGTTATCCAGCTGGCTCCAGTCGGCGTCGCCAGTCAGGTTAATCTGCCCCTGCGCGGTCTGAATCAGACCTTCCAGCGTCGAACTCATGCCGTTAAACAGCATCGTCATATTGGCGCTGGTCAGTTCCACCGGCATAAAACTGCCGTTGACGCCAACGTTGCGCAGCGCCAGCTCACCAAACACCTGCGGCCGCTGCAGATTACCGCCGAGACGCAGGCTGGAATTGAGCATGCCGCTGACACTTTCCCCCTGCATCAGCGCCGGATTAAACATCGCCAGCGACAGATTAGTAATATTGACGTTGCCGGAGAGATTGCGCCGCCCCTGCGGATCGGCGATTTGCACATTGCCATCCAGCTGACCGTTACGGGCAATGCGGATCAGCCAGTCGAGCTGGGCGCGGCCATTGCGCAGTGCCGCATTCAGATTCAGCGTATCAAACGCAATCGGCAGCGCTTTGCCTTCCACATCCTGCTCCACCTTCACGCCATTGCCCTGCAGGGCAATACGTCCCTGCGGCAGCGCGCCGTCTGCGGTCCAGTTCACCTCCGCATCACCGGTAAAGACACCACTCAGGCGGGTGTCCTCACTGAGGAAAGGTTTGATCATCGCCAGATCAAAGCGGTTCAGCGCCACCCGCGCATGACCGCTGGCACCCGCTTCAATCGGCTGCGGTACGCACAGCTCGGCGTTCGGATTCAGCCAGCAGTGCGTACCGATAGTCGCGGTCTGGCGCAGGTTCTGGTAGTCGATACTCATCGCCCGCGACAGGCGCCATTCACCCACCGGAGTATCGAAGCGGGTATTGTTGAGCGTGCCCTGCCAGCGCTGGGTCTGACGATCAAAGCTGCCGTTCAGCGCCAGCTGGCCGGAGACCGGCTCGCCCTGCATGGTCAGTTTCAGCTGGTGCTGCTTTTCATTGCCGTCGGCATTGAGTGTCAGCAGATTAATCGCCAGCGCATCCTGCTGCAGCTGCTCGACACGCAGCGCCAGTTTGCCCTGAATCTGCTCGGCAGAACGCACATCGCCATCCAGCTTCACCCGGCCAATGCGCAGCGCCTGCCAGCGCAGCCCGGTGGCATTGAGGTCCGCCAGCAGCTGCGGTGCCTGCAGATTGCCGCGCGCTTTGATATTACCTTTCACCAGACCACCCAGCCCTGGCAGCGCGTTATCCAGATGCTGTGCATCAATATCGGCGTCAAGATTCAGCGTCTCGCCGAGCGAGCCTTTCATATTGACGCTATTGCGTCCCAGCAGCAGTTTGATGCCGGGAATATCCCACTGATTGTAACTGTTGCCGTACAGCGAACCGTCGGCGCTTACGGCGTTGTTTTTCACATTGCCGCGTAGCGCCAGTTCCGGCACACGCATCTGCCAGCTGCCGCCGTACAGGCTGCCGCGGGTGGTGATTTTGCCGTCCAGCTTCGCTGGCCAGTCAGGATACTGCTTCGCGGTATTGATGCCGGAAAGTTGCAACTCACTGCGCCAGCTGATGGCCTTACTCCAGTCCACCACCGCGCTGAGATCGGCAGTACCCTGCAATGCCGCCAGCCGCAGTTTATCGAGGGTAAACTGCTGCACATTGCCTTTGCCATCAAGGCTGATCTCTGCCGGAGGAAGCGCGTCGCCTTTCACGGCTGTGCGCAGCGACATCAGGTAATCCGTCGCCTTGCCGCTAAAGTTAAAGCTGAAATTATCCGCCTGATACTGTACCGGGCCGGTTAGCGGCCAGCGTAACTGCGGGCTGCTCAGCGTCATCGCCAGCGGCAGGCCTGCCTGCGCCAGTTCGGTGCTGGCATCCAGCTGCGCCTGCAACGGACCGGAGAGATTCAGCGCCAGTTTCAGCTGTTCGCGCATCGCGCCGCCCAGCGTCATTTTGATCTTTTCACCTTTTAACGGATCGATATTCAGCGTGCCGTTAAGGGTGAAATCCACCGGCCAGTTATCCGCCAGTTGCGCCTGACCGCTGGCGTTCAGCTGCCCCTGTGGTGAATCAATATCGAACGTTTCTAAATGCAGTACCCGGTTTGCCGTTTTCGCTTTGACCAGCAGGCGGTTCACGGCGATATCCGTGTCGCCCGTCAGGCGCAATTGCTCACCGACAATCTCCTGCACCTCGATATCCAGCGGCAGCTGGAAATCCGGCAGTGCCGGCAACAGCGGCTGGGCAAACATCGCCTGCAGCGTTTCACCCAGCGGCTTCTCTTCCGGTTGCGGTGCCGTCACTTTTGGCTGGATAACCTGCTCATCTGCCACCTGCGCCGCTTTCGGCAGCGCCACCAGCAGGCTCTGAATGCGCGTCGGTGCTAACGTCAGTGAACGCCCCTGCCAGTTCACGCCGCTGGAGAATTCCAGCAGCGACACCGTGGTGTCATCGATTTTGATATTGATGTTGTTCAGCGCCAGGCGGCGCAGGCTGATGGGATACGGCGTCGACAAATCGCCGCTGGCGCTCTCCTGCTGCGGCGCAGGCTCGGCGGCGGGCGGCATCTGCTTGCTGTCGACCACCACGCTGACATCTTTCAGCGCCAGATCGTTGACGCAAAACGCCGAATTCTTCAGGCAGCCTAAGTCAACGGCAAGGTGAAACTCACCGGCGCTGACGGATACACCGGGCATCTCAAACTGAATACCGCTCAGCGTCAGGTTGCGCCAGCCGCCGTCCACCTGCTTAATCGCCAGCCCCGGCACCCAGCGCGTGGCGCCGTTAAGCAGCAGATGCAGGCCCGGGGTGGTGCCAATCAGAAACGCGATGCCGCCAAGCAGCAGCAGGAGAACAATCAGAATGCCGATCAGGACCTTTTTCCACAGACTCATAGTTCAGGCCCCAGTCCAATGTAAAACTGCACATCACGCTCCTGTTGGTCGCCAATCGGCCGGGCAATATCGAGTTTGATCGGCCCCACCGGCGACTGCCAGCGCACACCAAAGCCCGCGCCGGTTTTAAAGTTACTCTGTTTGATGTCGTTCACTGCTTCACCGGAATCGACAAACACCGCGCCCCACCATTTGCCAGTCACATTGTACTGGTACTCCAGCGAGCCGGTTGCCAGCTTCGAGGCACCGGTCAGCTTGCCGTCGTCATCGCGCGGTGAAATGCCTTTGTATTTATAACCACGAATGCTGCGGTCGCCACCGGCGAAGAAGCGCAGATCCGGCGGAACACGCTCGAAATCATTGGTTTCGATCCAGCCAAGATTGCCGCGCACAACAAAGCGATGTTTTTCCGCCAGCGTGCGGATCCACACGTTCTGTGCCTGCACCACCGCGAAATCGACATCCGAACCCCAGGTGGTATCGGAAACATCCAGTGAGTAGCGCTGCGAGTCGCCCCAGGTCGGCATCAGGCCGCCGCGCGAACGGGTGCGATTGACGCTGACGCCAGGGTAAATCAGCATGGTGGTATTGGTGACGCTGCCCTGGGTAAAGTGGTCGAGGCTCCAGCGCAGATTGATGGCGCGCTGCCAGCCGCTGCTGCTGTCCCAGTAACGCGAGGCCGCCAGCGTGGTGGAATCGGATTTGGTATCGTTGAGGTCGGTGCGTTTCAGCCCGCCCTGCAGCAGATAGTATTGCTCCAGCGGGCTTTTCAGCAGCGGCACTTTATAGCTGAAATCCAGTTGCTGCTCGGGTGCGGAGACATTGGCGCTGGTGGTCAGGCTGTGACCGCGATCGTTGACCCACGGCTTTTTCCAGCTGGCTTTCACCCGCGGGCCAACATCAGTCGAGTAACCGACCCCGGTTTCGATGGTGTTTTCGGTACGCGGCGACATCACGCCATGCAGCGGCAGGATCTTATTTTTATCGGTTTTGGCAAATTCCGGCGCCACCACCACCGAGTTAAACCAGCCGGTCGCTGACAGGCGGCGATTCAGCTCGGCCAGGTCGCGCGAACTGTAATAGTCCCCTTTTTTAAACGGCAGCAGGTTCTGCAAATACTCTTCACGGATTTGCGAACCTTCAAAAGTAACGTCGCCGAAGCGGTAACGCTGACCGCTGTCGTAGTCGATATCCCAGAACGCCTCGCGGCGCTCCGCCGCGACGCCAAGCTGACTTTTGCGGAAATCGCCATCAAAGTAGCCGTTACGTAGCGCGAGACTGGTGAAGTTACTTTTGAAGCTATCGTATTTGCCGTGGTTGAGGATATCGCCCGGTTTCGCTTTTCCCTCGCGCACCATTTTCTGGTAGTCCTCATCATTGCGCGCATCGCCGCGCACAATCACCGAGACACCCGCAATTTTCACCGGTTCACCGGCTTTCACCCGGGCGATCAGCACCGGGCGGCCGCCCTGCGCAGGCGCGGGACGCGATTCAAATGCTATATCCGGGTCATAGTAACCCAGTGCACGCAGGCCCTCTTTAATCGCCGTCGACACCCTGGCGCGAAAGCGGCCATCGGCCGACACTTCATCGCTGGTGATGGTCGAGAGACGCGCCCTGACGTTTTTCTGTAAATCCCCGGATAATCCTTCCAGTTGCAGGCGAACATTCGCAGCCTGTGCAGCAGGCGCGAGCATCAGCAAGCAACACCAATAACCAAGATGAATTCGTGGCACGCTTACTCCTGTTTCTCTTGCCAGCCCAAATCCAGATGGGCTTACTATTTTCTCTGTCACGCACGAACGGCGGATCCCCTGTTCAGGCGCTTATTAACAGGAGTGTAACCAGGTAACGCCATTAGACAAGGATGAAAGTCGCGCAATAACGCCACTTTCGGGCGAAAAAGCGTATTGTCGTCTATTTTTTCCACAAGCCTGTCACCACTAGCCGCGGGATATCTGCTGCTGCTATAATCCGCAGCGTGTCTGAATGAGACACCCATTATCTTTTCTGCTCCGGTGCATGATGCCGCCGTACTGACGCAGACATTTTTGGCATGGACAGCCGTTTAATCGAGAAGTTGTACACGCAGGTACGCTGCCTTCCGCGCTACACCAGGCCAAAAATGACAAGAGAAACCAACCAACGGAAATTCTATGTTAGATAGCCTGCTTGTCATATTAGTGCTGATTGCGATCAGTTCGTTTTTCTCCCTGTCGGAGATTTCGCTGGCCGCTGCACGCAAAATTAAACTGAAGTTATTAGCCGATGAAGGCAACATCAACGCCATGCATGTGATGAAGATGCAGGAAACCCCTGGCATGTTCTTTACCGTGGTGCAGATTGGCCTGAACGCCGTCGCGATTCTCGGCGGTATTGTCGGTGACGCCGCATTCTCGCCCGCGTTTTACACCCTGCTGGTACGGGTGATGTCGCCAGAGCTGGCGGAACAGCTGAGCTTTATCTGCTCGTTCACTCTGGTGACCAGCTTCTTTATCCTGTTCGCAGATCTGACGCCAAAACGTATCGGCATGATTGCGCCAGAAGCCATCGCGTTGCGCATTATCAATCCGATGCGCTTCTGCCTGTTCGTCTTCCGCCCTCTGGTGTGGTTCTTTAACGGCATGGCGAATATGATTTTCCGCCTGTTTAAAATTCCGATGGTGCGTAAAGACGATATCACCTCTGATGATATTTACGCGGTCGTGGAAGCCGGTGCGCTGGCCGGGGTGCTGCGTAAGCAGGAACATGAGCTGATTGAGAACGTGTTTGAACTCGAATCACGCACCGTGCCCTCTTCCATGACCTCGCGCGAGAATATCGTCTGGTTTGATTTGCATGAAGATGAAGCCAGCCTGAAGGCGAAAATCGCCCAGCATCCGCATTCGAAGTTCCTGGTGTGCAACGAAGATATCGACCATATCATTGGCTATGTCGACTCAAAAGAGCTGCTGCTGCGCGTACTGGGCAACCAGAGCATGACCCTCAGCAGCGGCGTGCAGATTCGTTCTGCACTGATTGTGCCGGACACGCTGACCCTCTCCGAAGCGCTGGAAAGCTTTAAAACCGCAGGCGAAGACTTCGCGGTGATCATGAACGAGTATGCGCTGGTGGTCGGTATTATCACGCTTAATGATGTGATGACCACGCTGATGGGCGACCTGGTCGGTCAGGGAATGGAAGAGCAGATCGTGGCGCGTGATGAAAACTCGTGGCTGGTGGAAGGCGGTACACCGATTGAAGATGTGATGCGCGCACTGAGCATCAACGAGTTCCCTCATTCCGACAACTACGAGACTATTGGCGGCTTTATGATGTATATGCTGCGCAAGATCCCGAAACGTACCGACTTTGTGAAGTTTGCCGGCTACAAGTTTGAAGTAGTGGATATCGACAGTTACCGCATCGACCAGCTGCTGGTAACCCGCATCGATGAACGCCCGGCATCGGCACTGCATCCGGCCAAAGCGACAGAGGCGGAAACGCAGGATTAAGCAACAAAAAGGGCGCGATGATCGCGCCCTTAATGTTTCAGGTCACTGAGCCGGTTAATTAAACTCAGTTTGCAGACGTAGCACCTGGCGATTGACTTCGGACATCACGCTGAAATGCTGTTTGTCCTTAATGCGCGGCATAAGGATCTTCCCCTTATCAAACTCAAACGCGCCAACGTCCTTAATGTACAACCTTCCTTTGAACAGCGTCTTTACGTACTTCGCCACCTGCAGTGGGTTGTAACGCTGGAATATTTTCATTCTGTTATAACTCCTGAGGGTTTAAGTCCACTACGCCTCGCCGTTGCCAAATTTGGCACGAACCACTGAAGCGCAAATTCCTGTTAACTATAGACCAGCCTGTTCTTCGATTGTTCCGAAAAGCGACTTTTTTTACTGAACTTACACAACATTACAGAATAGTATGTTACATCAATATGGCTATTCAGTATAAACCTTCATTCAACAGGGATTTGTGCTGCATGCCGCAAAGCTGGCAACCCGGCGCGACAGACGCATATTCCACGCTTATCATTGCAGAAACATGAATAAGTGGTCGGATCACCTGCCTGTAATGGAGCGCCTATGTTAACTGCCCGTTTTTTCACCCTTTTACTGTCCCTGCTGCTACCTTTTTCCGCCTTTTCCCATAACTTTATCGAGGGTCAGCGTGTCGCCCCTGTCGGTATTGCTGACCGGGGAGAACTGATCTGGCAGCAGGATGAATTCAGCTACCAGAAATGGAACAGTGCCCAGTTGTCCGGCAAAGTGCGCGTTATCCAGCACATCGCCGGGCGCTCCTCCGCCAAAGAGAAAAACGCTGCGCTGATTGAGGCCATCAAAGCCGCACAACTGCCGCATGATCGCTATCAGACCACCACCATCGTTAATACCGATGACGCCATCCCCGGTACTGGCATGTTTGTGCGCAGCAGTATCGAGAGCAATAAAAAGCAGTACCCGTGGTCGCAGTTTATTGTCGACAGCTACGGCGCAGCGAAAAACGCCTGGGGACTGGACGATGCAGGATCGGCGATTATCGTGCTGGATAAACAGGGAGAAGTGCGTTTTGCCAAAGATGGCGCACTCACACAGGATGAAGTGAAGCAGGTCATCGGGTTACTGCATAAATTGCTGCAGTAACCGCCAGCATCCTTTGCTGTATGACAGACTGATGAGCAGGTGTCCGTGGACACCTGCTCATGGATGCCATACCGTCCGTCTCACCAGCAGCATGGCATATCAGTCAGTTACTGTTTATCCACAGTAACTCTTATATCGGTCGCCTTCGCCACATCTTTAGTCGCAAAGTGAGCGGATGGGATAACGATCAGAAAATGGAGACGCGGAATCCCGGGTTAAGGAATGACTCGCGTGGCGCGTAGTCCAGCGTCTGACCGTGCCAGTCATGAACATGCGCGCCCGCGGCAATCGCCACCGCATGCCCCGCGCCGGTATCCCAGATATTGGTCGGCCCAAAACGTGGATAGAGCTGTGCTTTCCCTTCCGCCACCAGGCAGAATTTCAGCGATGAGCCGATGGAAACGGTCTGATGCTCCCCCATCTGCTTCAGATACTCTTTCAGTTCCTCATCAGAACTGGCATGAGAACGGCTAATCACCACCAGTGGCGGGCGGGCATCACGGACATGGATCTGCACTTTATGGCCGCCCTCTTCTTTCCAGGCCTTGCCGTCCGCCGCCGCGTACAGCACATCCATTGCCGGTGCATACACCACGCCCAGCACCGGTTTACCCTGCTCGATCAACGCGATATTGACGGTAAATTCACCGTTACGCTTGATAAACTCTTTGGTGCCATCCAGTGGATCGACCAGCCAGTAACGCTGCCAGTGCTGACGCACGTCCCAGCCTGGCGGATCTTCTTCCGAAAGCACCGGCACGTCCGGCGTCAGGGCGCACAGCCCCTGCACAATCACCTTATGCGCGGCGATATCCGCAGCGGTCACCGGCGAATCATCGGATTTGCGTTCAACATCCAGCGGCGCCTGATCGTTATAAACCGTCATAATCGCCGCACCCGCGTCACGGGACAGCTGGCAAATTTGTTCTAACATTCGTCACCTCATGCTTTGCTTTGTCATGGCGATACCCAACAGCATAACGTAATGACTGCCAGCAGGCTTACTGTTTTTCATCCGCCAGACCGGGTTAATTTTCCGTTACAGTTCACAACTTTGTGAGATTAAGCGTAACCTTTGCACGGTAATCTGAGATCCTGATTCATAAACGGGCGTAATCACTGACAGGAGAATGTGATGCTGAAATCTGGTCTGACACTGCTGGCGTTACTGGTTGCCAGCAGCCTTAATGCGGCAACGGTCGATTTGCGAATACTGGAAACCACCGATCTGCACAGTAATATGATGGACTTCGATTACTACAAAGATACCCCGACGGAAAAGTTCGGTCTGGTGCGTACCGCCACCCTGATTGATGCCGCACGTAAAGAGAGCAAAAACAGCGTGCTGGTCGATAATGGCGACATCATTCAGGGCAGTCCGCTCGGTGATTATATGGCGGCAAAGGGGCTGAAAGCCGGTGAGATCCACCCGGTGTATAAGGCGCTGAACACGCTCGATTACAGCGTCGGCAACCTCGGTAATCATGAGTTTAATTACGGCCTCGACTACCTGCATAAAGCCATCAGCGGTGCACGGTTCCCTTATATCAATGCCAACGTCATCGACAGCAAAACCGGCAAACCGCTGTTTACCCCTTACCTGATTGAACCGCGCGAAGTCACTGACCGCGACGGTAAAACCCATCAGATAAAAATTGGCTATATCGGCTTTGTACCGCCACAGATTATGGTGTGGGACAAAACCAACCTGCAGGGCAAAGTGACGGTTAACGACATCACCGAAACCGCCCGCAAGCTGGTGCCGGAGATGCGACAGCAGGGCGCGGATATTGTCGTCGCCATCCCCCACTCCGGCCTCTCCAGCGAGCCGTATAAAGCGCTGGCGGAAAACTCAGTGTACTACCTCAGCCAGGTACCGGGCATCGACGCGATTATGTTCGGTCACGCCCATGCCGTGTTCCCGGGCAAAGAGTTTGCGGCAATTAAAGGTGCCGATATTCAGCAGGGCACGATTAACGGTATTCCGGCAGTGATGCCCGGCATGTGGGGCGACCATCTCGGCGTGGTTGATCTGGTGCTGGATAACCAGAACGGTAAATGGCAGGTGAGCAGCGCCCGCGCGCAGGCGCGTCCGATCTATGACACGGCAGCGAAGAAATCACTGGCGGCGGAAGATCCGGCGCTGGTAAAAGTGCTGGCGGATGATCATCGCGCCACACGCGAGTTTGTCGCCAAACCGATTGGCCGCTCTGCGGATGTGATGTACAGCTACCTGTCGCTGGTGCAGGACGATCCTACAGTGCAGATCGTCAATAACGCGCAGACCGACTACGTGAAGCACTTTATTCAGGGCGATCCTGATTTAGCGCAGTTACCGGTGCTGTCCGCCGCCGCGCCGTTCAAGGCTGGCGGTCGTAAGAACGATCCTGCCAGTTATGTCGAAGTGGAAAAAGGCCAGCTGACCTTCCGTAATGCCGCCGATCTCTATCTCTATCCGAATACACTGGTGGTGATGAAAGTCAGCGGCCAGCAGGTGAAAGAGTGGCTGGAGTGCGCCGCCGGGCAGTTTAACCAGATCGATGCTCACAGCACGCAACCGCAGGCACTGATTAACTGGGATTTCCGTACCTACAATTTCGATGTCATCGACGGGGTGAATTACCAGATCGATATCACCCAGCCCGCGCGCTATGACGCCGAATGCAAGCTGATTAACCCGAATGCTTCACGTATTAAGCAGCTGACATATCAGGGCAAAGCGGTTGATCCTGCCGCCACTTTCCTGGTTGCCACCAATAACTACCGTGCTTATGGCGCGAAGTTTGCGGGTACTGGCGAGCAGTATGTGGCGTTTGCTTCACCGGACGAGAATCGCTCCGTGGTGGCGGCCTATATCAGCGCCCAGAGCAAGGCTCATGGCGAAGTGAAGCCGCAGGCGGATAACAACTGGCGACTGGCACCTGTGGCGACGGACACGAAGCTGGATCTGCGTTTTGAAACCGCGCCAACGGAAAAAGCGACGGCGTTTATTCAGCAGCATGCGCAGTATCCGATGACAGCGAAGGGGAGCGATGAGACAGGGTTTGCGATCTGGAGTGTGAATTTAGCGCGGTAAAGGCGAGTCACTGCTGCGGAGGGGGAACAACAGGCCCAGTGCCCGCAATTCCCCCATCCCGACCTTCCCCCGCACGCGGGGGAAGGAGGTCATGACGCCCCGTCAGCAAAGGGGCAGTCATCAGGCAACAGAGATTACAGAATCTCTAACAGCTCAACTTCGAAGATCAGGGTGCTCAGTGGCGGAATAGAGGCACCGGCACCACGCTCACCGTAGGCCAGGTTGTGTGGAATCACCAGTTCCCATTTAGAACCAACCGGCATCAGCGTCAGCGCTTCGATCCAGCCTGCGATCACGCCGCTGACCGGGAATTCTGCTGGCTCACCACGCTGCACGGAGCTGTCGAACACGGTGCCGTCGATCAGTTTACCGGTGTAGTGCACACGTACACGATCCTGACGTGAAGGGATCGCACCTTCACCCTGAGTGATCACGCTGAACTGCAGGCCAGACTCGGTGCTGCTCACGCCTTCACGCTTCAGGTTGTCTTCAAGGAATTTCACACCCGCTGCCGCCATCTCCTGCTGACGCTCACGACGTACCGCATCAGCACGCTCATGTACTTCACGCAGCGCACGGTGCACCACATCAACCGGCACAGCTGGCGCATTCCCTTCCAGCGCATCGCGCAGACCTGCCAGCAGGGCTTCTGGTTGCAGACCCTGCAAACCAGATTCCAGCAGCTGCTGGCCAACCTGTAAACCGATACCGTAACTTGCTTGCGCTTCCACGCTGTCAAAAGAAGGGGTTGTCATGGATTTTCCTTTCATCATTGTTCAATCGAAAGGCAGAGCATAACAGTGTGTGGCCTGAGGGTAAAATCTCCTGTTCCAGTAATGACATTTGCCGCAGAAACAGAAACAATAGCCCTAAGCTAAATTAATTACGCCCTTAAGGTCACGCTTCTGGCTTGTGCTTTTTACATCAAACAGTTAGCAGACTATATTTGTTAGTCGATACTGAACGATGCCTGTACAGCCAGACGTCCGGGTTAACGAGGTTATATCCATGGGGAGAATTGCCCCTCAGCGCAGGAAGCGCCAGCCGTTTTACCATCCGGTACTGAGAATGTGGATGGCAAATCGCAAACCATCAGCGCGTGATGCGCGTCAGGAGGAGGAGATGATGTCTGAAGGAGCTTCATCACGCGGCAAACAGTGGCTGAGTAAAGTCTGGCACCTTGCCGATGACGTCAGCTGGATGGATCCGCTCCCACCCGCCCATCGCCGTGGCATCATTGCGGCCCTGCTGGTGATGCTGCTGGCGTTTCTCTGGCCTGCGCCGCAAAGCAATGCACCCACGCCACCGCCACTACGCAGCGGTGCGGCGACTGAAGTGCCGCTACAGGCGGAACTGTATGATAATAACCAGAACGCTCCACAGCAGCAGACCAGCGCCCCACCACCACCTTCAGCGGACGCACAGGGACAATGGCGCAATTATCAGGTGTCATCTGGTCAGACGCTGGCGCAGCTGTTCCGCGACAATAACCTGCCAGTGGGCGATGTGTTTGCCATGGCACAGGTGGAAGGTGACGATAAGCCGCTGAGTAACTTACGTAACGGGCAGAGTGTGAAAATACGGCTGAATGCCAGCGGTGTGGTCACCGGATTAACCGTCGACAGCAGTAGCGGCCCGATTCTGTTTACCCGCCAGCCGGATGGCACGTTTATCCGCGCGCAATAGTCTTTACTGGTCAGGGTGGGGGAAGGGGCTAATCCAGCGTGAGGTGGTCGCAACAGCGATATCATTCAACCCGACGACATTCCTCCACAAACAAAAACGCCGACCCTAAGGCCGGCGTTTCTGCATTTACTGAATAAAATTATTCAGCAACTACATTCACGATCAGTTTCGCGAATACTTCGCTGTGAACCTGGAAGTCCACTTCGTGCTCACCGGTGGTGCGCAGAACGCCGTTCGGCAGACGAACTTCGCTCTTAGCCACTTCAACGCCAGCTGCAGTTACAGCATCAGCGATGTCGCGGGTACCGATGGAACCGAACAGTTTACCTTCGTCGCCTGATTTAGACGCGACGGTAACGGTGCCCAGTGCGTTGATTTTCTCAGCGCGTGCATTGGCAGCAGCCAGAACGTCAGCCAGTTTAGCTTCCAGTTCTGCACGGCGTGCTTCGAAGAACTCAACGTTTTTCTTGGTAGCAGGAACAGCTTTACCCTGTGGAACCAGGAAGTTACGAGCGTAGCCCGCTTTAACGTTAACCTGATCACCCAGGCCGCCCAGGTTTGCTACTTTATCAAGCAGAATAACTTGCATTACCTTATCCTCTTAAAGTCGTTATATGGACAGTTGCCGATTACTGATGACGATCAGTGTACGGCAGCAGAGACAGGTAACGCGCGCGCTTGATAGCACGAGCCAGCTGACGCTGGTATTTTGCGCGAGTACCGGTGATACGGCTCGGTACAATCTTACCGCTTTCAGTGATGTAGTTTTTCAGCGTTGCGATATCTTTATAATCGATCTCTTGAACGCCTTCCGCGGTGAAACGGCAGAACTTGCGACGACGGAAATAACGTGCCATTTGGCTAGTCTCCAGAATCTATCAATTCAATCTGCTCGGCATGTAACACAATCTTGCTCAGGCCATTGCGCCCTTGATGGCAGCTAATAAAACCTGAAACAGTGAGTTGCGTGCCGACCGTTATACTTTGAGTAATGTCCTGATGCGTCGCGCCACTAATAATAACGGGCATACGACACCAGGCTTGCCGGTAAAATCCGGCTTCTTCCTGCTGCGAGCGGTGCTCAAGCACAAACTGGCAGTGTGGAATACCTGACGGGCTAACTTTTCGAACCGGTGTCTTGCACACTGTGCCGGACAGACTCAGCCGATTAACCGTCACGGTCAATTACTCTTCAGAATCCCCAGCATCTGCATCATCAGAGGTTTCGCTAGCATACTCGTCGCGACGCTCACGGCGTTCGTCTTTCGCTTTAACCATCGGAGATGCTTCGGTAACCGCGTGCTTAACGCGCATAACCATGCTGCGAATAACGGCGTCGTTGAAGCGGAAGTTAGTTTCCAGCTCATCGATCACTTCCTGCGGAGCTTCAACGTTCAGCAGAACGTAGTGAGCTTTGTGCAGTTTGTTGATCGGGTAAGCCAGCTGACGACGGCCCCAGTCTTCCAGGCGGTGGATCGTGCCCTGTGCACCAGTGATAGCACCAGTGTAACGCTCGATCATGCCAGGAACCTGTTCGCTTTGGTCAGGGTGAACCATAAATACGATTTCGTAATGACGCATCGAATTTGCTCCTTACGGATTATTCAGCCTCCTGTCAGGGTCAGCCGTGGCCCATGGAAGCAAGGAACGTTTTTAAGTACGGCTGAAAAATTGACGCGTAATCATACTGACGTCTCCGCGCAAACTCAAGCCACAGCCGCAATTAAATCTCACAGATGATGCGTAAAGAAGGTGACAACCGCACTTAATGCTGGCGGCGTAATGCGGTGCCCTACCCCGGCCTCGGTCAGAAAGGTCAGGTTGCTGTCCAGCGACGCCGCCCGCAGCGCCTGTTCCAGCCGCAACGTCTCCGCTGCGGGCACCACATCATCGGCATCGCCATGCCATAACAGCAGTGGACGATCCGCCAGTTTTGCCAGCTGATGGCTGACATCATAATCCGCCAGCGGCGCCAGTCGCGCAGCTCGATCTGCCGTCTGCGCGACAAAAGGCGGGAACAGGGTCTGGCTGAGCGTGCTGAAATAACCGGAACCCATCAGACAAGCCACGCTCTTCACCTGTGGATTACGCGCCATAATGCCCAGCGCCGTCATCCCGCCCATCGATGCGCCCGCCACAGCAAAACGCGCCGCTTCCACCAGCCCGGCCTGACGCAGCGCCGCTTCCAGCGACGGCAGCTCATCAATATTCTGGCGCAAAATTTCCCAGAAATGCCCCAGCAGGTATTCAGCATCACCGTGATAACGCGAACCATGCTGCTCAGCATCCGGCATCACCACGCGAAATCCGGCCTGTGCCAGCGCGACAGCAAAGTAAGAGTACACCTCTTTCGATGAGGTAAAGCCGTGATAAAACACCACCGTCGGCAGTGGCACGCCGCGCCGCCCGGCTGGCGCGGCGTGCAGACACTCAATTTCCGCAAATGACTCCGTCACAATCTCGATCATTTCACCCTCACCAGACAGTTGTTGCGAATAGTTATTATTACAATTAAAAATAATTCATTAACCACATGGTTATTGGGGTAAATATTGACCACCCGTTGCCGTTATTCGTACTGCAACACCTCAATTGAACCACTGAGGCATCACCTGCTTTTTAAAACTTATAAGGTAAAACCATGAAACGTCTTTCACTCAGCAAATGGAGCTTGGGAGTAAAGCTGTCTGTAATGACGTCGTTTAGCGTGGCTGTGCTGTTTCTTATTCTCACGCTGTCATTGACTCATAACGCTGCAAAACAGCTGCAAAACTTAACACTGGGGAATATGCAGAACCAGGTCGCCGGTATTGGCGATATGGCCGGTATGTTTAATGCCACGTTAAGTGAGGAAGTGACCAATTACACCAGGCTTTTCCAGAGCTTTCTGCCGAAAAAATTTACCCGCGATGATTCAACGATGGTCACCGTGGGCAGTGAATCCACCCCCACCTTACGCGCGGGGCTGAAATCACTCAACCTCGATGAAGTCTCGGTCGATGACTTCCTCGAACGCACCGGCGCTATTTCCACCATTTTTGTGCGCAGAGGGGACGATTACATTCGTATCGCCACCTCATTGCGTAAAGAAGATGGCACCCGCGCCATGGGCACCAAACTGGATCGCACCAGCCCGGCGTGGGCGCTGGCAAACAAGGGTGAAACTTACCGCGGTCTGGCGATGCTGTTTGGTAAGCGCTATATCACCCAGTATCAGCCAGTGAAAAACGATGCAGGCGAGATCATTGGCATCCTGTTTGTCGGTGTCGATATCACCTCTCAGTTCCAGCTGATGCGCGAAAAAGTGCTGAATAAAACGCTCGGTGACAGCGGCTACTTTAGTGTGATCAATGGCGCGCCAGGCGCAGCCCAGGGACAATATCTGTTCCATAAAACACTGGAAGGCAAAAAGCCGGACTGGGCTGCCGAAGACCAGCAGCGCCTGTTGCAGGAAAAACAGGGCACCATGCGCATTGTTAATCAGCAGGGCGAAACCGAGATCATTGCCTGGCAGCAGCTTCCCGGCTGGAACTGGGTGATTGCCGGTGAAGTCAGTGAAGCCAGTCTGCTGGCACCGATTAACGCTACACGTAACGCCTTCCTGCTGGCAGGCGCGGCGCTGGTACTGGTGTTTGCTCTCAGCTTTGTCTGGATTACCCGCCGCTGGTTAAGCAAACCGCTGCAGCAGGTGATTGAACTGGCACAGCACTATGCCGCAGGCGATCTGCGTTCAACGCTGGAGACTCAGCGTCAGGACGAAGTCGGCCAGCTGATTCACGCAATTAACGGCATCGGCGACGGGCTGGAGCGCATTGTGGCGCAGGTGCGTCACGCAGCGGAAGAGATCAGTCAGGGCACCGACGAAATCGCCGCCAGCAGCAGCAACATCAGCGAGCAGATCGTGCAACAAGCCAGCAGCGTGGAAGAGACTTCCGCCAGTATGGAACAGCTGGGCGCGACAGTAGAGCAGAATGCGGACAACGTCTCGCAGGCGCTGAAACTGGTTGCCGAAGCGGCGGATGCAGTCGAGCACGGTGGCGATACCGTGACCCGTTCGGTCAGCACCATGTCGGCGATTAAAGTCTCCTCGCAGAGCATTGTGGAAATCACCCATGTGATTGAATCGATTGCCTTCCAGACCAATATTCTGGCACTGAACGCGGCGGTGGAAGCGGCGCGTGCGGGTGAACATGGCAAAGGCTTTGCGGTGGTTGCCGCCGAAGTGCGTGCGCTGGCGCAGCGCAGTGCGCAGGCGGCGAAAGAGATTGATACCCTGATTGAGGATTCGATCAGTAAAGTGACGGAAGGTCATCATCTGTCGGAACAAACGCGCACGGCGATGGATAATATCGTCAGCCGCATGGAGCAGGTGAAAGCGCTGATGGGCGAGATCGATGTTGCCTCGCATGAGCAGTCAGCCGGTATCAACCAGGTGAACGTGGCGATGTCGCAGATTGGTCAGGCGACGCATCACAACACCGAAATGGTGGCGCGTTCTGAGCAGACGGCCGCAGAGCTGAGCCAGAAAGGTCATCATCTCAACCATTTAGTGAGCGTATTCACACTCAAGGGCTAACACTTTGGCGGGGATGGCGTACACTGATGCCATCCCCGACCGGAGAATCCCTGATGCGTCGTATCACTTATCTTCTTCTGGCGCTGCTGCTGACTGGCTGCAGCGCTTTTCGCACCACGCCACAACCGCCTCCCGCACCCGGTCCACAGGCGCAGCAGATTAACCGCGCCCAGAGTATGACGCTGACCAAACTGGCGAATATCACCGCCACCGAACGCGGTTCGCCGGATGATGCCGAGCGGGCACTGGCTGCGCAGGCGAACGCAGCAGGTGCGCCCTATTATCACATCATTATGATCAGCGAAACGGTGATTCCGGGCGTCTGGTACGGCACCGCAACGCTGTACGGCACGGCATCAGCCACCGGTGGCACGCAACAGTAAGCGCGCGCAGTTGTCCTCGCTCAGCGTGCTGGCACCACGGGTATCCAGCATCTGGCAACACCAGGCATCTGCCAGCGGCGGCTCAAGGTGTTTCAGCACCTGCGCGGCCACCGCCAGCTGAAACAGCTGCGTGGTGATATCACGCGCCTGCGCTTCCAGCGGATGACGCAGGCGCAATTTCAGCTGCCGCCAGCAGCGTTCAAATGGCCGGCTGATGCCTTTTACCGCGTCGAATTCCATCTGCAGCATCTCCATCACGCCCGGCTGCTTGTTCAGCACGCGCAGGACATCGAGACACATCACATTGCCCGAACCTTCCCAGATGCTGTTGACCGGCATTTCGCGATACAGGCGCGGTAACTCACTCTCTTCGCAATAGCCAATACCCCCGAGGATTTCCATCGCTTCGGCGACAAAGGGTATGCCACTTTGGCAGATGACATATTTCGCCGCCGGGGTGAACAGGCGGCTAAAGGCACGCTGCATCTCATCCTGAGGTTGTGACCAGGCACGCGCCAGCCGCAGCAACAGAGCGGTCTGCCCTTCCAGCTGTAACGCCTGCGCACTGAGCACCTGACGCATAAGCGGCTGATCGACCAGATTACGCCCCATCACCTGCCGCTGATGGGCGTGGTACAGCGCCACCGACAAGGCGCGCCGCATCAGGCCGTGGCTGCCAAGCGCACAGTCAAAACGGGTATGGCCGCCCATTTTCAGGATCTGTCGCACGCCTTCACCCTCTTCGCCCAGCAACCAGCCGCTAGCATGGCAGAACTCGACTTCGCTGCTGGCATTGGCGCGGTTGCCCAGCTTGTCTTTCAGGCGCTCAATGCGAATCGCATTACGGCTGCCGTCCGGCAACAGGCGTGGCAGCATGAAACAGCTCAACCCGCCTTTGGCCTGCGCCAGCACCAGATGCGCATCACTTTGCGGCACCGAGAAAAACCATTTATGGCCGGTAAGCTGATAAATCTCGCCCGCACCGCGAGCCGCCAGCGGTTCGGCGCGCGTAGTATTGCTCAGCACATCGGTGCCGCCCTGTTTTTCGGTCATCCCCATACCAATCAGTAAACCCTGTTTCTGTGGCGCAGGTTGCTGATGGGGATCGTAGCGGTCGGACAGCAGGCCCGGCAGCCAGTCGTGAAATGACGCTGGCAGGCTTTGCTGTAACAGCGGAATCGCGCCAAAGGTCATGGTAACCGGGCACAGCGTGCCGGCTTCGACCTGCGCATGCAGGATAAAACGCGCGGCACGCGCCACCAGGGCGCCAGGGCTGGCATCACTCTGCCAGCAGAGGTTATGCACGCGGTTGGCACACAGTCCCTGCATCAGCACATGCCAGGCGGGGTGAAAGCGCACGTCATCAATGCGCTCACCGCGACTGTCATAGCGCAGCAATTCCGGCGGTGCAGCGTTAGCCAGCCGCCCCAGTTCCAGCGACTCTGCGCTACCGAGTTGCTGACCAACCGACGCCTGCAGTTCCACATCCCAGCCTGCGCCTTCACGCACCAGCGCTTCGCGCAGCGGCGTATCAGAGAGAAACAGATTACTGTTATTCAGCGGACGTGGCTGATTAAAAACGGTATGCGTATCCCAGGACATATTCGCCTCCCTGTTTTTTTACTAACAAGTATGCGACGTCGGGGAAAAAGTGCCGAAAAATGACAGGATTTTCGGGGCGCGGTCACGCCCCGGAGAGGATTACTTGCTGCTGCGCTGGCGTACTGCCTCAAACAGACAGATACCGGTTGCCACTGACACGTTCAGTGAGGACACACTGCCCGCCATCGGAATGCTGATCAGCTCATCGCAGTGTTCGCGCGTCAGACGGCGCATACCTTCACCTTCTGCGCCCATCACCAGCGCCATCGGGCCGGTCATTTTGCTCTGATACAGATGGTGATCGGCTTCACCCGCCGTACCGACGATCCAGACGTTAGATTCCTGCAGCAGACGCATGGTGCGCACGAGGTTAGTCACCCGGATCAGCGGTACACTTTCCGCTGCGCCACAGGCCACTTTTTTCGCCGTGGAATTCAGTTGCGCGGAACGATCGCGCGGGACAATCACCGCATGCACACCGGCCGCATCGGCACTACGCAGGCAGGCGCCAAGGTTATGCGGGTCGGTGACGCCATCGAGAATCAGCAGGAATGGCTGATCCAGACTGGCAAGCAGATCCGGCAGATCGTTTTCCTGATACTGGCGACCGCCCTTCACGTGCGCCACGATACCCTGATGCACGCCACCTTCGACTTTGCTGTCCAGCCACTGACGGCTTGCCAGCTGAATGACAATCCCCTGGGCTTCCAGCGCCTTGATCAACGGCTGCAAACGACGATCGTCACGTCCTTTCAGAATAAACACTTCCTGAAAACGCTGCGGATCGCGCTCCAGCATCGCCTGCACGGCGTGGATACCAAAAACAATTTCACTCATGTCGTTAACTCAATGATTAATATATTTTTTACCCCCTTCCTCATAACATGAGGAAGGGCTGGGGTGGGGGAACCATCAGCGCCAGTGTCGCCGGCTCCCCCACCCTGACGTTTACGAACCGCATCCCAGTGGTTCGCCCTGACGGGCCAAAACAAGCTTCGGCCAAACGAGGGAAGGGACGATCACGGCGTAAATCAGCTGTTCTCGACAGTTTTCTTTTTCGACGCACGTTTCGCTTTAGTCGCGGCGGCGATTTTACGGGTTTTCGCCGATGGAGTTTTGGTTTTTTTCGCTTTAGCGTCACTTTTCACTTTCGTGTCGCTCTGCGCTTTCACCTCAGCTTCAGCGACCTGCCCCCCACTGCGCGCTTTACCGCCCTTTTTCGCTTTGCCGGTGCTTTTCGCTTTGCCCGGACGCGGTTTATCGCTGCGGAAAGCGCTGTCCGGTTCGAAGTTCACCCCTTTACGCATCTGACGACGCTTGCCGGCATTCTTCGCTTCACCGTTTTTCGCCCGGTCACGCTCAGTTTTGCCTGCGCCACGCGGTTTACGGCTGCTGGAGATCAATGCGAAATCAATCTTGCGCTCGTCCATATGCACCGCATCCACACGCACTTCCACAGTATCGCCCAGGCGATATGTCTGGCCGCTGGATTCACCAATCAGGCGCTGACCAACCGCATCGAAACGATAGTAGTCGTTGTCGAGGGTGGAAACATGCACCAGACCGTCGATAAACAGATCGATCAGACGCACAAAGAAACCGAAACCGGCCACGCTGGAGATGACACCGGTAAAGGTCTGCCCCACCTGATCCTGCATAAAGTCGCACTTCAGCCAGTCGGCAACATCACGCGTGGCTTCATCAGCACGGCGTTCGGTCATCGAGCAGTGCTGACCCAGTTGCAGCATCTCATTCAGTTCGTAGTGATAGCCACCGGTCGGCGTGGTATTGCCCACCAGCGTGCCCGCTTCACGCGCCAGCAGATATTTGATCGCACGGTGCAACAGCAGATCAGGATAACGACGGATCGGCGACGTAAAGTGGGCGTAGGACGCCAGCGCCAGACCGAAGTGACCACGGTTTTCCGGATCGTAGACCGCCTGTTTCATGGAACGCAGCAGCATAGTCTGCAGCATCTCGTGATCGGGACGATCGGCGATCTGCTCCAGCAGTTCGGCATAATCCAGCGGCTGTGGTTTCGCGCCACCTGGCAGTGACAGGCCCAGCTCGCTCAGTACGGTACGGAAACTGGTGATGCTGTCATCGCTTGGGCGATCGTGATCGCGAAACAGTGCCGGTTCGTTATGCTTTTCAACAAAACGTGCCGAGGCGATGTTGGCGAGGATCATGCACTCTTCAATCAGCTTATGCGCATCGTTACGCACGGTGTGCTCGATGCGTTCAATACGGCGTTCCGCATTGAAAATAAACTTCGGTTCTTCCGTTTCGAAGGAGATACCGCCGCGCTGGGCACGCGCCTGCTCCAGCACTTTATACATGCTGTACAGCTCTTCGAGATGCGGAACCTGCGTATGGTACTGCTCACGTAGCGCCTGTTCGCCATCAAGGATATGCCACACCTTGGTGTATGTCAGACGCGCATGGGAACGCATCACCGCTTCATAGTGTTTATAGCCGGTGAGTTTACCCTGCGCGGAAATGGTCATCTCGCATACCATACACAGGCGATCCACCTGCGGGTTCAGCGAGCACAGACCATTCGACAGGATCTCCGGCAGCATTGGCACCACCTGCGACGGGAAGTATACCGACGTACCACGGTTAACCGCTTCAGTATCCAGCGCACTGCCAGGACGCACGTAGTAGCTGACATCCGCAATCGCTACCCACAGGCGCCAGCCGCCACCGCGTTTTTTCTCGCAGTACACCGCATCATCGAAATCGCGTGCGTCTTCACCATCAATGGTGACCAGCGGCAGATCGCGCAGATCGACACGTCCGACTTTCGCCTCTTCCGGCACTTCTTCGCTCAGGTGCGCCACTTCGGCTTCTACCTGATCCGGCCAGCCCGACGGGATATCATGGGTGCGCAGCGCCATTTCCACGGCCAGGCCAGTGCCCATATTATCGCCAAGAATTTCAATGATATGGCCAATCGCTTTACTGCGGCGCGTCGGGCGCTGCTGCAGGTCAACCACTACCACCGACCCCATGCGTGAGCCCATAATGTGCTCAGGCGGGATCAGAATATCAAAGCTCAGACGGCTGTCGTCCGGCACCACAAAGCCCACGCCAGACTCGGTAAAGTAGCGGCCAACAATCTGGCTGTTACGCGGTTCCAGCACGCGCACCACGCGCGCTTCACGGCGGCCTTTGCGGTCAGCGCCCATTGCCTGAGCAAGGATCACATCGCCGTGCATGCACATCTTCATCTGCTCAGCGGAGAGATAAAGATCGTCTTTCTGGCCTTCAATGCGCAAAAAGCCAAAGCCATCGCGGTGACCAATCACTTTACCGCGCAGCAGATCGAGGCGTTCCGGCAGGGCGTAGCATTGACGGCGGGTAAACACCAGCTGTCCGTCACGCTCCATCGCGCGCAGACGACGGCGCAGTGCTTCCAGTTGTTCTTCACCGCTAATTCCCAGCTCAACGGCCAGCTCTTCACGGCTGGCCGGTTTTTCGCGTTTATCTAAGTGCGTGAGAATAAATTCACGGCTGGGAATCGGGTTTTCGTATTTTTCAGCTTCTCTTTCCTGAAAAGGATCTTGTGACATTTCGGTTCCTCCGGTGTCAGCGACTGCTGAGTGACGGCGGGTCCGTCAGCAGTAATTTATAGAGCGGGTGGTTATCTTCCACGAGGTCTGCGAGGGTGTATTTGTCCAGCTCACGCAGAAAACACTGCACGGCGTCGTACAGCGCCTGCTTCAGGCGACAGGCGGAGGTGATATGACAAAACTCATGGCTGCAATTCACCAGCTGCAACGGTTCCATTTCACGTACAACCTGACCAATAACGATCTCTTCGGCAGGTTTCCCCAGCCGGATACCGCCATTTTTACCCCGCACCGCCGCGACATAACCGCAGCGGCTCAGCTGGTTGATAATTTTAACCATATGATTACGCGAGACATTATAGGTCTCACTCACTTCAGTAATACTGGTCATCCGGTCATCGGGAAGCGACGCCATATAAATCAGCGCACGCAGGCCGTAATCTGTAAAACTGGTTAGCTGCACATGTACCTCAGTGGATCACCGACTGGCATCATCCGCTCTGATGCAATTTCTTTAGATGATGATAAACCAGCCCGCGGTATTTCAGGGCAATTTTTTAAACAAGGGGTGATAACTGAACGAAAACAGGCAGGAAGCAACGAGCAGACAAAGGCCGGACATCGTCCGGCCTGAGTAGTGAGATTATGCGTCAAACGGGTCGCGCAGAATCATAGTTTCACTGCGATCCGGGCCGGTAGAAATAATATCAATCGGCACACCGGTCACTTCTTCAACGCGCTTGATGTAATCGCGCGCCGCCTGTGGCAGGCCATCAAGGCTCTTCACGCCAAAGGTGTTCTCTTTCCAGCCTGGCAAGGATTCATAGATTGGCTCAATGCCTTCCCAGCCTTCCGCCGCCAGTGGCGTGGTGGTCACTTCGCGGCCATCCGGCATACGGTAAGCGACACAGATCTTCACTTCGTCCAGACCATCCAGCACGTCCAGTTTGGTCATGCAGAAACCAGACAGGGAGTTGATCTGTACTGCACGACGCACCGCGACCGCATCCAGCCAGCCGGTACGACGACGACGGCCGGTGGTGGCGCCAAACTCATTGCCTTTAGCACACAGGAATTCACCGGTTTCGTCGAACAGTTCGGTCGGGAATGGACCTGCACCCACACGGGTAGAGTAGGCTTTCACGATACCCAGCACGTAATCAACGTAACGTGGACCCAGGCCGGAGCCGGTCGCCACGCCACCTGCAGTGGTGTTGGAAGAGGTCACATACGGATAAGTACCGTGGTCGATATCCAGCAGCGTGCCCTGCGCGCCTTCGAACATCACCAGGTCGCCACGCTTACGCGCGCCATCCAGCAGTTCAGAAACGTCAACCACCATCGCGGTCAGGATGTCGGCAATTGCCATCACATCATTCAGAACCGTATCGTAATCAACCGCTTCTTCTTTGTAGTAGTTCACCAGCTGGAAGTTATGGTATTCCATCACTTCTTTCAGCTTCGCGGCGAAGGTTTCTTTATCAAACAGGTCGCCAACGCGCAGACCGCGACGTGCAACTTTATCTTCGTAAGCCGGGCCAATGCCGCGACCGGTGGTGCCGATGGCTTTCGCACCGCGTGCTTTTTCACGCGCCACATCCAGCGCCACATGGTACTGCAGGATCAGCGGACAAGCTTCAGACAGCAGCAGACGTTCACGTACCGGGATACCACGTTCTTCCAGGCCTTTCATCTCTTTCATCAGCGCAGCAGGCGACAGTACAACACCGTTGCCGATGATGCTGGTGACGTTTTCACGCAGGATGCCAGATGGAATTAAGTGGAGGACGGTTTTTTCACCGTTGATGACTAGCGTATGGCCAGCGTTATGACCACCCTGGTAACGCACAACGTATTTCGCGCGTTCAGTCAGCAGGTCAACAATCTTACCTTTACCTTCGTCACCCCATTGGGTGCCCAGTACGACGACGTTCTTACCCATTTTTCAAAATCACCGATTGCTTAAAAATGGATTCTACCATCGTAATTTTTGTCTTTCAGCACTTTTAGCACACGTTTGCGCAGTTTTTTTGCCCACCTGTGACTCAGGACAGATGACGGCTCACCATGTAGTAAATCACCACCCCGGCCACCACCAGACCACCGCCAAAACGGCGCAGTAAGTGGTCAGGCAACTGGCTCATGGTGCGGATCATGCCGCGCCAGGCACGCGGTAACAGCATCGGGCCAAGCCCTTCCAGCACCAGAACTAATGCCAGCGCCAGCAAAATAGTCGAGTTCATATGTCATCCAATAAAAAAGGGCCGGAAACCATTCCAGCCCTTTAGCATAACATCGTTATGAATTAACGTGTTGAGGTCGATGGCGACTTCATAAAGCGGAAGAAATCGCTGTCAGGGCTCAGCACCATCACATCCTGATTGCTGCCGAAGCTGTTGTCATAGGCGCGCAGGCTGCGGATAAAGGCATAGAAATCCGGGTCCTGACTGAATGCGTTAGCAAACAGTTTCGCCGCTTCCGCATCGCCTTCACCACGGGTGATCAGCGCGGTACGCTGTGCTTCTGCCAGAGTACGGGTCACTTCGTAATCCGCTGTCGCACGCAATTTTTCCGCCTCTTCCTGACCCTGTGAACGCTGGCTACGCGCTACCGCTTCACGCTCAGCGCGCATACGGTTAAAGATCGCGTCAGACACTTCGGTCGGCAGGTTGATCTGCTTGATACGTACGTCAACGACCTGAATACCCAGCGCCGCCATACTGTTCGGGTTGATAGCCGGCTCTTTGCTGCTGGTTTCACGCTCAACGCGTGCCGCCGCTGAAGCAATGGCATCATCCGCCGCCGGGGTGGCGATCTCATCATCGCTGCCTGCGCTACCGGTGTTCAGTGCATCACGCACATCAGTCGTCAGGCGACCACGCGAGTCAGTGACGATATCTTTCACATCCAGGCGACCCATTTCAGAACGCAGACGGTCGCTGAACTTACGTTTCAGCAGCACTTCCGCCTGTGACACATCACCACCACCAGTTGCCAGGTAATAGCGGCTGAAATCGCTGATGCGCCATTTGATGTAAGAATCAACGATCAGGTCTTTCTTCTCTTTGGTAACAAAGCGATCTGCCTGGTTATCCATGGTCTGGGTACGTGCATCCAGTGTCTTCACAGATTCCAGGAACGGGATCTTAAAGTGCAGGCCTGGCGCAAACACCTGCGGTTTATTTTCATCATCGCGCAGAACTTTACCGAAACGCAGTACAATACCGCGCTCGCCTTCCTGCACCACAAACAGTGACGCGTAGAGCACCACCAGCACAACAATTAATCCAACGATTAGTGGCTTACGCATTGCTTACTCTCTCCCTTCGCGCTGGGTATCGTTGCGCTGCGCATTAGCGCGACGCTGATCCATGATGTTTTCCGGACTGAACGACGAACTGCTGCTGGCGCGATCATTACTGTTCGACGCTGGCGGCAGGCGCAACAGGCTGTTGTTACTGCTGTCCTGACTGTTATTTTGTGATGAACCTGTCTGACCACGCATAATCTGATCCAACGGCAGCACCATCAGGCTGTTGCCTTTATCGTTGACCAGCACTTTACGGGTGTGGCTCAGCACACGCTCCATGGTTTCGATATACAGACGTTCGCGGGTGATCTGCGGCGCGGCTTTATACTCCGGCAGCAGTTTAGCGAAGCGTTCCACTTCACCCTGCGCTTCCAGTACCACACGTGCTTTATAAGCACGCGCTTCTTCCAGAATACGCTGTGCCTGACCGTTCGCACGTGGCTGCACTTCGTTGGCGTAGGCTTCGGCTTCACGTACATACTGCTCGCGGTTTTCACGCGCAGCGATGGCATCATCAAACGCTGCCTTCACTTCTTCCGGTGGACGTGCCGCCTGGAAGTTAACGTCCAGCAGGGTAATCCCCATGTCGTACGGGCGAATGGTCTCTTCCAGCTCACGCTGGGTATCGCTACGCACCACGGTACGGCCTTCCGTCAGAATACGGTCCATGGTGGAACGGCCAATCACACCGCGCAGCGCGCTGTCGGTTGCCTGGCGCAGGCTGTCGTCAGCACTGGTCACGGCAAACAGGTAGCGTTCCGGATTGGTGACGCGGTACTGCACGTTCATCTCAACGCGCACCACGTTTTCGTCCGAGGTCAGCATCACACCGGATGCCGCCAGCTCACGTACCGCTTCGACATTGACCGCACGCACCTGATCGATAAAGGTTGGCTTCCAGTTCAGGCCGGGCTCGACCAGATGGTCGAACTTACCAAAACGGGTGACCACACCGCGCTCGGCTTCTTTGATGGTATAGAAACCACTGGCCGCCCAGACCACCACAGCCGCCACCGCCATAATCGACAACAGTCGTCCGCCATTGCCCGACGATCGACCACCGCTATTCTCACTGCTGCTCTTGCCACCGCCCAGTCCACCCAGCTTCTTGCTGAGCTTACGGAAGATATCATCAAGATCAGGTGGTCCTTTGTCGCGACCTCCTTTGTTTCCCCCAGAGTTGCCGCCTTGATTATTGCTGCTTCCCCACGGGTCGCGGTCCTGTCCGTTATTCCCGGGCTGATTCCACGCCATGTTTATACTCCATTAATTGTGTGTGCGGTGGTATCCCTGCCGGGATACGCGTTTCAGGCAAAATCAATCAAACAATGTAATCCACCAGCCCCGGCTCCTGCTTGCACAGCCGACGCCAGTCAATAACCGGCATGCGCACCTGTAAACCGACGCTGCCATCCTCTTCATTCCACTCTTTCTCAATCGCCTGCAGCTGGTAGAAACGGCTGCGCAAGCGCCCCGCTTCCGGCGGCAGACGTAAATCGTACTGCGCGATTTCACCGGCAAGGCGTTCGGTCAGTGCCTGGTGCAACAATTCAACACCCAGACCGGTCTGCGCCGAGAGCCATACCCGAATCGGCAGATTTTCATCGTTGCGGTCGATACGCGGCTCAAAGCCCTCCAGCATATCGATTTTGTTCATCACTAATAGCGTCGGGATCTCATTCGCGTCGATCTCTTCGAGCACCACATCGACCGCTTCAATATTTTCATCAACGCGAAGATCCGCAGCGTCAATCACATGCAGCAACAGCGTTGCCTGGCGCGTTTCCTGCAACGTCGCTTTAAACGCCGCCACCAGATCGTGTGGCAGATGGCGGATAAAACCTACCGTATCCGCCAGTACCACTTCCCCGACATCAGGCACATTCAGACGTCGCAGCGTAGGGTCCAGCGTGGCGAACAGCTGATCCGCAGCATAGACATCCGCCGAGGTAATACAGTTAAACAGCGTGGATTTACCGGCGTTGGTATAGCCCACCAGCGACGCGGTCGGCACATCGGCCTTGGCGCGCGCCTGTCGTCCCTGCTCGCGCTGCTTCTCAACGCGTTCAAGGCGGGACAGGATCTGGCTGATGCGGTTACGCAGCAGGCGGCGGTCCGTTTCCAGCTGAGTTTCACCTGGACCACGCAGGCCGATACCGCCTTTCTGACGCTCCAGGTGGGTCCAGCCGCGTACCAGGCGTGTTGCCAGGTGGCGCAACTGTGCCAGCTCGACCTGCAATTTACCCTCATGGGTGCGGGCGCGCTGGGCAAAAATATCCAGGATTAAACCGGTGCGGTCGATCACGCGACACTCACACAGACGCTCAAGATTACGTTCCTGAGCCGGGGTTAAGGCGTGATCAAATAACACCACCGATGCGCCGCTGGCTTTCACCGCATCAGCGATTTCGACTGCCTTTCCTTCACCGACAAAATATTTGGGATGTGGTGCTTTACGGCTGCCTGTCACCACACGCAGCGCTTCGACACCCGCGGAAGAGACCAGAGTTTCAAACTCCATCAGGTCTTCCATATCTTTGTCTTGCGAGAAATAGATGTGAACCAGGACGGCCTGCTCACCGGCATCGTAACGGTCAAACAAGCGTAGGACCTCTCATTAGTAACTGGACCAGGACGGGGAACTCAGGGAATAACGAACTCCCCGTCCAGGCATAACGGGATACGCGCTTACTCAGCGTTTTCACCGTCAGATTGTTGCTGCGCAGAAGGCGCGCTGCTACCGCCGCCGTGATAGTTGCTGCTGCCACCGGTGCCACTGTTGCTGTGATGGGATACCGGACGGGACGGAACCACGGTGGAAATAGCGTGCTTGTACACCATCTGGCTTACCGTGTTTTTCAGCAAAATCACAAACTGATCAAAAGACTCAATCTGCCCCTGCAGCTTGATGCCATTTACCAAATAAATCGAAACCGGAACACGTTCGCGACGCAGTGCGTTCAGGAACGGGTCTTGCAATGATTGCCCCTTAGCCATTCTATCTTTTCCTTATATGCTTGTTGTTTATTACTTAAGAACCCTGTGGTTCTGAAATACTGCGTAAAAATTTGCGCACGATAACGCACCAATTGTACACAATCACCCATGCTTCGCACTAAGAACCTGTAACACGTTTTCACGGGCAAGTTCTGGCTGTTCGCTGTCAAGCCAGTGAACATTTTCCCAGCCTCGTAACCACGTGATCTGGCGCTTAGCTAACTGCCGGGTCGCGCAAATTCCCCGATAAACCATTTCGTCGTAATCGATTTCGCCAGCAAGATATGACCACATCTGGCGGTAGCCGACACAGCGAATGGAAGGCAAGTCCGTATGCAAATCTCCTCGTGCAAACAGTGCCCGAGCCTCCGCTTCAAAACCTGACGCCAACATCTGCTTAAAACGCAATGCTATACGTTCATGTAACACGTCGCGTTTCGCAGGGGCGATAGCAAACTGTATCACTTCGTAAGGCAAAGCTTCGCCCGCTGTTTTTGTCAGTTCCGTTAAAGTTTTACCCGAAATAAAAAAAACTTCCAGTGCTCGCGAGAGTCTCTGGGGATCATTCGGATGAATACGACTTCCGGCCACGGGATCTATTTCACATAACTGGCGGTGTAAGGCATCCCAACCCTGTTCACTCGCCATCTGCTCAATACGCTCGCGCACTGCAGGGTCAGCCGAGGGCAACGGCGACAGCCCTTCCAGCAACGCTTTGTAATAGAGCATCGTACCACCAACAAGCAACGGAATACGGCCATCACGGCTAATTTCCGCCATTTCTGCCAAAGCATCACGGCGAAACTCCGCGGCTGAATAAGCCTGCGCAGGATCGCGAATGTCCAGCAGCCGATGAGGCGCCTGAGCTAACTCCTCCGCGGACGGTTTGGCGGTGCCAATATCCATGCCGCGGTAAATCAGGGCGGAGTCCACGCTGATCAGCTCAACCGGCAGACGTTTGCGCAGCTCAATCGCTAACGCCGTCTTACCGGAAGCTGTCGGCCCCATCAAAAAAATCGCCTTAGTCCGGCCCGCCATTGTTTCTTCACTCATACTTCAGGGCGTTCAGCGCCGTATCAATTTCAATCGGTTGCACTAAACCAGAAGGTGGCGATTTCACCAGCGCCGGGCAAAGCCGTTCAACTTCCGCCAGCAGCGCAATCGCCTGCGAGTGATTCCAGTGCGGATGTTCTGCCACCGCGTGGCGCGCCAGCCACTGTGCAATCGACGCTGGCGCAACATCCTGCTGCCGGGCGAGATAGCCTAACAGTTCTGGAATCAAGTTTTGTAAATTTTGTTGGCGCAATGGTAAAGGCACCGCGCGTAATGTCACATGCTGGGCGTCAGTCTGCAGGTCGATACCTAAAAGCGCCAGTAACGCGCTAAAACGCCCTGCAGCTTCGCGTTCCGGCTGGGCAATTTTCAGCCGCACCGGGATTAATAACGGCTGCGGTTTCAGCCCTTCTTCACCCGGGTCGAGCTGCGCCTGTTTCACCCAGCGTTCAGCCACCGGCAACGCCAGCAACGCCAGCGTGGCGCCGCGTTCAATCAGCGCATACTGCTCGCGTACCACGGTCAGCACCCGGCCAAAACTCTGGCTGTGGGCGTCTAACGGCTCGGCTTTCTGCGGTGCTGGCGCGGGTGTCCGCTCAGGTTCACGGGCGCGCGACGGCTCCGGAGTATTCAGTAGTTGCTGATACAGTGCACCTTCCCGTTTCTGATAACCCGGTTCCTGACGCGGCCAGTTTGCCTGACCACCACCGCTGTGGCTGCTTCTGCCAGCACTGGATGGCGAAGGTGCAGAGTCCCCGCTCGTCTTACGTGGTTCCGGTTGCCAGCTGGCGGCAGGTTTCGCGGGTGCCGGTGTGGCGAAATGGTTCGCGCCAGCCGCCTGACGGTTTTCCGGTTGCCAGCGTTCGGCTGGCGCATCATCCGCAGCGCCGAACGACAGGGTTTCCGCGCCGCTTTCCTGCAGCACACTGAGTACGCCCTGATAGATAAAATCATGCACCAGCCGTGACTGGTGAAAACGCACTTCATGCTTCGCCGGATGGACATTGACATCCACCTGGTGCGGATCAATTTCCAGATAGAGCACGTAAGCGGGCTGATTATCCGCCCCCAGTTTATCCTGATAGGCCTGGCGGATAGCATGGTTGATCAGCCGGTCACGCATCATACGGCCATTAACGTAGCAATACTGCAGTTCGCTGATCTGGCGCGAGCCCGCCGGATCTGCCACCCAGCCACGCAGCGTGAGATCGCCGTGCTGCCACTCAATTTTTAGCGCATGGCTGATAAAGGCGCTGCCACAAATCGCGCCCAGCCGCCGCTCCTGCTGACTGCTTTCATTGACACCACGGTACTGACGCACCAGCTTACCGTTATGGGTCAGCGAGATCGCCACATCGAAACGCGCCAGCGCGATACGCCGCACCACTTCATCAATATGGGCGAACTCGGTTTTCTCGGTACGCATAAATTTGCGCCGCGCCGGGGTGTTATAAAACAGATCCAGCACTTCCAGCGTAGTGCCGGGCGGATGAGCAGCCGGTTTGACCGTCACCGCCATCTCGCGGCCCTCGGCATAGGCCTGCCAGGCTTCATGCTGTTCGGCGGTGCGCGAGGTCAGCATCAGGCGAGAGACGGAACTGATACTGGCCAGCGCCTCGCCACGAAAGCCGAGGCTGACTATCGCTTCCAGATCGTCGAGCGAGGTGATTTTACTGGTGGCATGACGCGCCAGCGCCATCGCCAGCTCATCTTTATTGATGCCACAGCCATTGTCACGGATGCGGATCAGTTTCGCGCCACCTTTCTCAATATCGATATCGATACGCGTCGCGCCCGCATCCAGGCTGTTCTCCACCAGCTCCTTGACCACCGATGCCGGACGTTCCACCACCTCACCCGCCGCGATTTGGTTGGCCAGTTGAGGCGGTAATACCTGAATGGGCATGATTAATCCTCGTCGTTAATGAAGTCCTGACTTCCCCCTCATAAAATAGGGGAGGGTTGGGGTGGGGGAACAAGCAACGCCATGCCAGCCTTCCCCCGTTCACGGGGGAAGGGACGGTTGGATCAGCGCGACCGTCAGGATGCCGGAATGGTTAAGGTCTGTCCCAGCATCACATTGGAACTCTTCATATTATTCGCCTGCATAATTGCCTGCGAACTGACGCCATAGCGGGCAGCAATGCCCGTCAGCGAATCGCCGCGCACCACTTTATGTTTGCGCGGCTGGCTGCTGGCCGTCGTCGTACTGGCGCTGCCCGCCGGCACTTTTAACCGCTGTCCAACCCAGACGACATCTTTCTTCAGAGTGTTCAGCGAGCGCATGGTCGCCATACTGACGCCATAGTGCGCAGCAATCCCGGATAATGTCTCACCGCGTTTCACCACATGACGCGTGGTTGCGCCGGTGTACTCTGTTGCTGTCGCGGTCCTGTTTGACTCTACGCTAACCGCCGCTGCGGACTCCAGTGGCCGGTTTTCCTCCTTTGGGGCAGACTGTAGCGGATGCCCCTGGAAGTAACTGCGCAGCCCTTTGTATATCGATTCGGCAATTTTCTGCTGGTAACCGCTGCTGCCCAGTAGCCGTTCTTCGGATGGATTACTGATAAAGCCCGTTTCCACCAGCAGGGAAGGAATGTCCGGTGAACGCAGCACGCCAAGGCTGGCATGTTCCGGACGCCGTTTATGCAGAGACCCCACCCGCTGCAGCTGAGCAATCACCTTCACCGCCACATCGTAACCGACACGCTGCGAATGACCGAACTGCAGATCGAGTACCGCCTGGCTGAGATAAGGGTCGGCCTGGCTGTTCGCCAGCAAATCACCCGCACCGCCCAGCAGTTCGGATTGTTTTTCATGCTGCTCCAGCCAGTTTGCCATCTCACTGTTGGCACGACGGTTAGACAACACCCATACCGAGGCACCCGAGGCGCTGCGGTTTGGCGCGGCATCGGCGTGAATCGACACCAGCAGATTGGCATTCTGCTTACGCGCCACGTCCGAACGTCCCATCACCGAAATAAAGTAATCGCCATCACGGGTGAGCACGCCTTTAAACATCGGGTCATCATTCAGCAGCGCCTGCAACTTGCGGGCAATCGCGATAGTGACATTTTTCTCTTTCAGACCGCCACCACCAATCGCGCCCGGGTCCTGGCCACCGTGACCGGCATCAATTGCCACAATCACCGTATCGTTAGCGCTGCTACTGCGTCCTGGCGCAACACGGCTGCTGCCGCTGGTGACCGCCGTCACTTTATCGCCGCTAAACGGGTTGCTGGCAGGCGTCGAGGTCACCGGATTGGCGCGGGAAATCGTGCTGACCGGTGCGGACGACGCCGTGCTGCGTTTCGCCGTCTGGGTGCCATTGATGGTAAACACCACCTTGTAATTCTCACCGTTACGCTGTGTCACGACACGTGTTTTCGCTGGCTGCGTCAGTTCAAACACCAGGCGAATGCTCTGATTGTCTTTCGGCTGGCTGGAGCGAATACGTTTAACGATATTGTCGCCGCTAAAGCTCAGCGGTAATCCCTGTACCACGCCGCTTTTTCGAATATCCAGCACCACCCGATTCGGATTGCTGAGCGGGAAGAAGCCATAGACCGGCTGACCACTAAAGCTCAGCGAGACCGTCGCCTCGTTGTCGCCGTTGGCGACCTGAATATCCGATAAATTGGCGGCAAGGGAAGAGAACGAAACCAGACACCATGTCAGGATTAACGCGACTTTGATGCGCAACATCATGAGGGTTCCCTGCCCGCGGTAAACTGCTGCAACATGGCTTCACCCGCCGCCGACAGAGCGGAGATTTCCGCCTGGCGTGCCGTGCCCTGATAGTGCAGGTGCAGCGCTAAATCCGGCGGCGGCAGTACGCCTTCCCCCTGCTGCGGCCACTCCACCAGGCAGATGGCATCCTGCGCAAAGTAATCGCGGATGCCCATAAATTCGAGTTCTTCCGGGTCGGCAAGGCGATAAAGGTCAAAATGGTAAACGTTGTGCGCAGGCAGCGCATAGGGTTCCACCAGCGTGTAAGTCGGGCTTTTCACATTGCCCTGATGGCCTAATGCCTGTAAGAAACCGCGACTAAAGGTGGTTTTCCCGGCCCCTAAATCGCCATAAAGATGGATCACCGCCGCGCTGTCGCAGACACGGGCCAGTTGCGCCCCCAGTTCAAGGGTAGCTGCCTCATCGGGCAATGCGATAACACTGGTATTCATGCTTTCGTATTCGACATCTCAGGATTAACAAACAGGTGCAGCCCGGAAAACAGATCGCTTGCCAGCATGCCACGCGTACCATAACGCGCAGCCTGGTGATCAGCGGCTGCGCCATGCGCCACACATCCGGCGCAGGCTGCATCATACAACGAGAGTTTTTGCGCTGACAGTGCGCCGATAATGCCGGAAAGCACATCACCCATGCCACCCGTCGCCATACCGGCGTTGCCGACATCCGCAAACGCCATCTCCCCTTGCTGGCTGGCAATAATCGTACCCGCCCCTTTTAAGACCACCACCCCGCCATAGCGCCTGACCAGGCGTTGCGCTGCATGTAAGCGGTCACTTTCAATGTCCGCCGTTTTCACATTCAGCAGACGCGCCGCTTCGCCGGGATGTGGCGTAATGATGCGATTCTGACGCTTCTCCGGGCTGATTGCCAGTAAGTTAAGCGCATCCGCATCCCAAAGCATCGGTTTCAGGCAGTTTTCCACTTTTTTCAGCGCCTTCTTACCCCATTCGCCCTGACCCAGCCCCGGCCCGATAACCACCACATCCGCCCATTCCAGCCCGGCCTCCAGCGTGGCGGGACTGAGCGCCTGCACCATCAGCTCCGGGCAGGCCGTCAGCAGCGGCGCGATATTCTCCTGGTGAGTAAGCACTCGCACCAGTCCGGCACCTGCTCGCAGCGCGGCCTCGCCGGCAAGCCGAATCGCCCCTGCCGTACCGTGGTCGCCGCCAATCACCAGCAAACGGCCATGATCGCCTTTATGCGCCGTCGCGCGGCGGGGTTTCAGCCAGTGGCAGAGCGATTGCGCATCGTAACGCGCCATGGGTGGATTCTGCCCCGCCAGCCATGCATCGAGTCCAAGCGCATCGCAGTGCAACGCGCCGGTATACTCGCGTGCTTTGCCCGTCAGCAATCCGGGTTTCAGCGCAATAAACGTCAGCGTTGCGCTGGCATTTATCACCTCACCCGGCGTGGTGCCGGTGCTCGCCAGCAAACCGGACGGGATATCGACGGCAAAAACGGGCGCATCATGCTGGTTCGCCTTGCGGATTACGTCATCGTAAGGCGCTTTCGGCGGGCGATTAAGCCCGGTGCCCAGCAAAGCATCGACAATCACATCGACATTATCCGGCCAGCTCACGTCCGCGGCATGAATCAACCCACCCGCGTCCAGCCAGGCCGCACGCGCTGCCTGCGCTTCTTCCGGCAATGGACCGCTGCCTTCACAGGCCAGCAGCGTCACCTCGATACCTGCCGCCTGCGCCAGCCGCGCCACCACATAGCCATCACCGCCGTTATTGCCGTGGCCACACAGGATCAGCCAGTGGCGTGCCGCAGGCCAGCATTGCTGAATACGGTGAAACGCGGCACTGCCGGCACGCTGCATCAGCTCATACAGACTGATGCCCAGGCTGTCCGCCGCTGCGCGTTCCAGCGTGCCAATCGCCTGCGCGGGCCAGACAGAGTGTGGTAAACTGCAGTGGTTTTCTCTTTGGTTATGGTCAGTCATGTCACACCCTCTCGATCTCCATCAGCTTGCTCAGGATATAAAACAGTGGGGACTGTCGCTCGGTTTTCAGCAGGTCGGTATTTGCGATACCGATTTAACACTGGAAGAACCGCGCCTGCAGGCATGGCTGGACAAACAGTACCACGGCGAAATGGACTGGATGGCGCGCCACGGTATGATGCGCGCGCGTCCCCATGAACTGCTGCCCGGCACCCTGCGTGTGATCAGCGTACGCATGAACTACCTGCCCGCCAAAGCGGCATTTGCCAGCACGCTGAAAAATCCCCGGCTCGGCTATGTTAGCCGTTATGCACTGGGCCGTGATTACCACAAAGTATTACGCAATCACCTGAAAAAACTCGGTGATATGATCCGTGAGCATTGTGGTGATGCTCAGTATCGCCCGTTTGTCGACTCCGCGCCGCTGCTGGAACGCCCGCTGGCCGCCAAAGCCGGCTTAGGCTGGACCGGTAAACACTCTCTGATTCTGAATCGCGAAGCCGGTTCCTGGTTCTTCCTTGGCGAACTGCTGATCGATATTCCGCTGCCCGTCGACCAGCCGCAGGAAGAGAACTGCGGCCGCTGCGTGGCCTGCATCACCACCTGCCCTACCGGAGCGATTGTCGAGCCATATGTGGTGGATGCACGGCGCTGTATCTCCTATCTCACCATTGAGCTGGAAGGCGCGATTCCCGAGGAGTTCCGTCCGCTGATTGGCAACCGCATCTATGGCTGTGATGACTGCCAGTTGATTTGTCCATGGAATCGTTACGGCCAACTGACCGACGAAGATGATTTTAGCCCACGCGCCGTATTACATGCGCCGCCGCTGAGCGAACTTTTTGCCTGGGATGAAGCGAAGTTTCTGCGCATTACGGAAGGTTCGGCGATCCGCCGCATTGGTCATTTGCGCTGGTTACGCAATGTTGCCGTGGCAATGGGCAATGCGCCCTGGGACCCGGCAATCGTGGCGCAGCTGGAGGCGCGCGTGGGAGAGAATACGCTGCTGGATGAACATATTCACTGGGCGCTGGCGCAGCAGCAGAGCAAACGCAGCGAACATGCCATTGAGGTGCAGACCTCGCAACAGAAAAGGCTGGTCCGTGCTATCGAAAAAGGACTACCGCGTGACGCCTGAGCAAAAAACGGCATAGCTTATGCCGAAAAAACCTTTTCCACATGCTGTGCATAAAAATAAAAAGTCGTTGTCATTCAACTGTCACAGGCATGGCAAGTGATCCAGATAACAAATTGAAATAATATATTTTCTATTATTTTCAGGCGGTTACTTGTGATATGTAAAAAAATGCTGTGCAGATCAAAGGACGCAGTCAACGGTTATCCTGTGGATAACTCTGTTTACAATATTTTGTCAATCTGCAAATACGGGCATGCGCGGGTGATTTATCATTGTGGATAATTCAACCGTACACAAAAGAAGCGTGTGAAAGCGTAGCAGAACAAGCAATAACACTAACTATCTGTTTTTAAAGCGCTTTCCTGAAAGGACATCAGGAAAGGTCGCTATTGTGGACTGATTCGCCTGTGATAGCAAGCCCTGCCGCACTTTTTTCGCTTCAGAGCCAGCGCTGGCCTGAGGGTGGAAAAGAACGCATTCCGTAAGACAGCCTTATCGTCATCCTGAGCAAAAAAGCGCGAGAAATCATCGCATCAGCGCCAGATGCTGCTGGAAAGCATAAAACCATCACTGTTTGTGGTCAAAACACCCAAAAAATGTGCAGATTTAGAGACACTTGTCTTGGTGATTCGCGCTGCTATTATTAAGAATAGTAATCATTATCAATAAAACTTCAGCGCAGCCATGGACAGGGATGCCACGCCTTTACTGCGCGCACCGCTTTACTCACAGCTAACAATAAGAGCTTACTTCTGGGGAATTCATGCTATGGCAGGCACAACAGGGAACCCGCACCATGAGGCGCGGCACGATCCCGCCAATATCACAGAAAATGCAATGCAGGGCGTACCGGAAAGCTGGGCGCGCATTATGCGGTTTGACCAGCCGCTGGAAGGCGTCAATATCTGCTGTATGAGCGGCCAGCCTGACACCAGCTGGTCGTTTCAGGCCGAAGGCGGCCCGTCACTGTCGATGAGCATTCTGCTGGAAGGCTGCATTGAGTCGGCTATCGATCACGGTGATGTGTTTATGCTGAACGCGGGCTCGGTGATCCTTAGCGCCACTGCGCAGCATCTCTCCGGCAGCAATATCCTGTCGCCCGCCCCTGACTTCCGCATGGTCAACATTAATCTGACCCCCGCCGCGCTGGGCAGGATGACCGGATTGAGTATGGACGATGTGCTGAAATATATGCGCTCAACGACGGGCGGCATGCCGCATGTGGATGCCTGCGTGGCGCATCTGCCGCTGTTCAGTGCTCTGCAGCGCCTGGCCGCGGAAATGAGTCAGTGCCACTACCTCGACAGCAAGGCGCGCAATGTGTTTCTGTGCGCCAAAGTCAGCGAAGCCCTTGCCGCAGTACTGGATCAGTGCTCGCGTGAACGCGGTAACGCCTCGACGCTGCGCGCCGTTCCTTCAGATCGCTTACGGCTGCTACAGGCACGCGCCATGCTGGAAGATCGCCACCAGGAACCCTGGAGCGTCCAGTCGCTGGCACAGGCAGTGGGACTGAATGAGAAACGCCTGCAGGCCGGTTTTAACGCCCTGTATGGCAGCACCGTTCATGAATCGCTGACGCGTATCCGCCTTGATGTGGCACTGGCGATGCTCTCTTCCGGCGCCAGCGTCACCGATACCGCTCAGGCCGTCGGCTTTGCCAATGTCAGCCACTTTAGCAAGGTCTTTCGCAACACGATTGGCGTTTCCCCCAGGCGCTGGGTGCATGGCCACCCGCCAGCCAAATAGCTCCCCAACCTGCCCGCCATACAGCCGTATCGGGCAGTTCACACAGCTTTATGTCAGCATAACGTAAATAGTGATATGAAAATGTTGCCGTAATAGACAACTTTTGTCTGAAACGCGGTAGCCGATTTTTTCCGCATCTCATAGCATCCAGCCTCCGGGAGAAAATCTGGTCAGTGTGCCAGTGCCCGCGGTGGAGACCTTTTCCCCCGCACAACCTCGTGTGCACCAGCACAGCATGACACAGGGGAAGCCACACTGACCCACCGTTAAACGGGATACGAGCGCCACAATAACGAAATGATTCTAATTATCATTATCACTCTCATGCTCATATCCGTACTCATCACGATGTCATTGTGCTTATTTTAAAAGGTTAATACGGACATGATTTGGGGTCGAAAACACGGCAGCCAGCAGATAACCCGCAACCTGACCAGATTATTGCTGATCATCATGCTGGTGCCTGGAGGTGGACAGGTATGGGCAGCCGAAACAGGGCAGGATGAGACTCAGGACACGGCCACCAGCACCACCGCCAGTGACACGCTGACGGTAACAGAAAGCGCCCCGCCGCCGCCTCCACCGCCGCGTAATGATAAAACCGGTGCCAGCAAGGAAGATGTTGAACGGCGTGGCGCCAGCCATCTGAGTGACGTGATCGACCAGGTGTCCGGCACCTCGATGAACAGCCTGTATGCCCGCCCCGACGTGTCGGTCGGTATACAGGGCGTCGCCGGTCATGGCCGCGTGACTCAGCAGCTGGAAGGCGTGACGCAAAATTTTCACGCTTTTACCTCGGATATCGGCCAGACCGGCTCCATTTTTGTTGAACCACAATTCCTGCAATCGATGGATGTCAGCCGCGGCACCAGCAGCGGCACCGGTTCACTCGGCGGCCTTGGCAGTACCGTTGATTTCCGCTACCTCGACCTTGATGACGTTTTACGTCCCGGCCAGCGCCTGGGCGGAATGGTGCGCGGCTCTACCGGGTTCAGCGAATATGCCAACGGGCAGAAACCCTCTGGCTCCCTGTTCCTTGCCGGACGAGATGAAAGCTGGGAGGTGATGCTGGGCGCGTCACACAGCAAGAACGATGCTTACAAAGTCGGCAGCAATTTTAATGATGGCGCAATGCTGAATGAGTTTCATGCCACCAATCTGCTATTTGCGACGGGCAGTAATCAGTTCCCGACAACAAGTAATTGTGCTTATGCCGTCAGAGGGATCGCGGGCGGCACAAGGGACGGACTCGAGAACTGCCAGATGACGCCACAGCAGTTAGCGTGGTTCCAGCAGGCGACGAAATCAGGCGCATTAAAAGGCACAGAGCGTGAAACCGAATCCCAGTTACTGCGGCTGCGCCACTATTTCAACGATGAATATGCGCAAAGCCTGGAACTGTTCGCCACCGCCAGCCATGCGAAATATAAAACGGATCTGCAACCCTATATTCGTGCATCAACAGTTGATAGTGAAGATGCAGCATGGACCGATCAGCTTTGGTCGGTAGATACCAAACTGGATAACCAGGTCGTGAACCTGAAATACAATGCCGCCTTTTCCGAACTGATTAACCCTCAGGTGCAGCTGTACCATGAAGAACAGGAACGCAAACAAAGCTGGACGGGTATTGCAGGCTCTAATGCTTCAGGCTGGCCCCTGCACTATGACGTCAACATCCAGTCCACAGGTTTAAAACTGGCTAACACCAGCCATTTCTCGCTACCGGTGGTGGGTGACTGGCGTTTCGATGCCGGAGTAGAAATGCGCCGCGCCGATAAAAAAGTGGACAGTTTTAACGAAGATGATGCGCTAAAGCAGATCAACGCCAGCAGAGGGATAGACTATACCGCCCAGAAATGGGATACCGATTCACGTGATACCAGCCAGAGCATCGCTCTGAACCTCAGTACTGACGGCGATACGCCATGGCAGTTCACCGCGGGTGTTGGCTTCCAGCGGCTGAAAATGGATATTTATTCGCCAAACTTCATGAGTGGCAACGTCTCACATGAAGGCACGAAATACACCTTAGCCTACTTTAGAAGAATGTATATCGCACAGGGCTATTCAACATCACAAGCCATCGCCATGGCGAGAGAGACCGCCGCGCAGTATACCGACTCGTTCAAAATCGATACATCACAAGGCACCGACTCGCGCTATGTCAGTGATAACCAGCAACATCACTTTAACCTGAAATCCGGCAATATCGGCACGCAATATACCCTGCCAGACACCGGACTCAGCACCTATGCTTCGCTCGGCTATAGTGAGCGAGCACCCACCAGCAACGAGATGTATACCTCTGGTGCCTGGATGCGACAGTTATTTGTGACCAACCCGGACCTGAAACCCGAAAAGAATGTTTCGCTACAGCTGGGAGTGAACTACAACCACCACGCCTGGCTCACGGATTCAGATGAAGTCAACGTTGGCGTAGGTTTCTACCGCAACCGTATTCGCAACTATATCGGTTATGGCCCAATGTGGATGAGAGATGACGTGATCTCAGGCGATGCGGGTTCAACCCCTTCCGCAGTGGGCAACGTTAATAACCTTGAAGCGGTAATCCGTCAGGGGTTTGAGCTAAATCTCGCCTATCAACAGCCGCTGTTTTATATCCGCAGTAACCTGACCCTGCCGCTTCGTCACGACAACAAAATGTGCAGCGTAAAATCCCCCAGCGGTAACAGCTATTACAAAACCACAGATGCGAGTGGCAACACCGTCTATACCCGTACGGGCAGCGGCGGCACGCAGTGCTATTCGGGCTGGAACTGGATGGAGACCAGCCTGATCGAACCGATCCGCGGCAGCGTTACCGCCGCTCTGACACCGTACAGCGGCCAGCTGGAAATGGGCGCGACATTGCATTATCGCGGTAAACAGCGCGCCGCTTACTGGTACGTAAAAGATGTCCAGGACTCAGGCACTGACAGAACACAGAACGAATTGCCGGATAACGATGGCTGGCTTGAAGTGTCGCTCTGGCCCAAAACCTTCAAAGTGGACCTGTTTGCTAACTACCATTTCAGCGAGCAGTTCAAAGTGGGCGTGTACCTTGCCAACCTGACCGACCAATTTGACGGCACCACCACTTCCATGGGCTACAACTTCTACCCTGGTCGTACCCTGACGGCCAATATGGAGTATCGCTTTTAACTTTGCCGCTTCAGCCATTGGGGCTGAGCAACTGTACCGGGGTGGCGCCCGGATGATGTTTAAAGGAGAAAACAGCATGTCTTTACAGTCTGAAATCACCAGCTGGCGCGCTGACTACGACCAAACCAACGTCAACACCTACAACCCGGCCTATCTGGGTTCACTGCGCGATACCGACGGTGTCTATCATACCGGTGCAGGGACCTATAAAAGCGGCAACAACCCCTATGATTTCAATATCTATACGGGTCAGGGCGTGGATCATAATGACTCAGACAATGGTGGCGGCAAGTATCTGGTGACATCCACTAACGGTTTTTCATGGAGTACCACCGATGCAAATAGCAACAACCTCTATGAGTTCCAGTCCTCAGGTAGTCTGAATACGTTATACCTCGGCCACACGCCGGATAATGACACGGGTGCAGCGCCGTTGTCTGGCACTCTGACCACCTTTAACAGCGACTACCCACTGATCGTTGTCACTGGCTTCAACATTGCGATCGACTCGGTTGCTTCCAGCGTATTCGGCGTAGCCAACGGCAACTCCGCTATCGCCGTTTCCGGCACCTTCGCCAGCCTGCTGGCAAACTCGTCACTGTTCGAAAGCGCGACGCTGAACACCGCTCTGCTGTACAGCCTGACCTTCGACAGCACCACCACCCAGGCATTTGAGTTCGTGCTGGATAAATACCTGGAGTCAAAAGGTTCCGATATCACCGATTCCTTCGCCGATATCCAGAGCGCACTGTCCGGTACGGGCGTATCCATCAGCTACTACGACCAGGCCAGCGACTATGCGTCCGGCGGTGTGGTGACCTCTGCGGTAGCGCAGGCGTCGCTGGCCGAATCGACCAGCGACCTCCTGCAGGCAGCCTGAGCCGCCAGCCAGAAAGTAAAACGAGGTAACAGGCGCGTGCTGACGCTTTTGTGAAGGAAGGAATCCGCACGTTGCCTGATGTAATGCCGGGGCTGATACAGCCCCGCTTTCCGGCCACCGTGCATGTTAACGGCTGGCGACAACGCCTGCAAACAGAAGCCGCAGGCTGGTTTCACTCTCCCGGCAACTGCCGTGAGAGATCGATGTTGCGTAAAAGGGGCTGGACTGTAATGACAACGGGCAATTCCCGGCCGGTAACCAATGCGCGTGGTGAGCTGGCCCGCGCCCTGCTGAGCTACAAACGTAGTTTTATTCATATCGGTGTCTTTTCAGGGGTGATCAACCTGCTGATGCTGGCACCCGCCCTGTATATGCTGCAGGTGTATGATCGGGTACTCACCTCCGGCAACGCCATGACACTGCTGATGCTGACGCTGATGGTGCTGATGATGTTCGCCTTTATGGGCGCACTGGAGTGGGTGCGCAGCCTGGTAGTGTTACGCCTGAGCACCGGTTTTGACCGCACACTGGCGCCGCGTATCTTCGATGCCGCGTTCAGCGCCAATCTGAAAACCGGCAAACTCAATGCCGCCCAGCCGCTGGAAGATTTGCAGCAACTGCGCCAGTTCGCCACCGGCCAGTCGCTGTTTGCGCTGTTTGATGCTCCGTGGTTCCCGGTTTATCTGCTGGTGATGTTTCTGTTCCACCCACTGCTCGGCTGGTTTGCCCTCGCTGGCACCATCGTGCTGATGGCGATTGGCTGGCTCAACGAACGCGTCACCCGTCCTCATCTGCAACGAGCGGGGGCGCTGGCGATCTCATCACGGCGCGATGCTGCGGCCAATCTGCGCAATGCCGAAGCCGTGGCGGGGATGGGGATGCTCAGTAATCTGCGCCGTCGCTGGGCCGTACAGCATCTCGATTACGTACGGGAACAAAACCTCGCCAGCGCCCGCATGGCCGGGATTCAGGGCTGGAACAAGGCGCTGCGCATGGCGGTACAGTCGCTGGCGCTGGGTCTCGGTGCCTGGCTGGTGCTGAACCATGAAATGACCGCCGGAATGATGATCGCCGGGTCGATTCTGCTGGGACGCGCACTGGCACCGATTGATCAAATCATCGGCGCATCACGCCAGTGGACCAGTGTGAAAGAGGCCGAGCGTCGTCTGAGCCAGCTACTGGCTGACTTCCCACCGCTGGCCGCCGGAATGGATTTCCCGCGCCCCGCTGGCGCGCTGGCAGCACAAGCGCTGATGGCCGCTCCGCCCAGCCAGACGCAGCCGGTGCTGCGCGGGATCGACTTTACACTGGACGCCGGTCAGACGCTGGTGGTCATCGGCTCCTCCGGTGCGGGCAAGACCACACTGGCGCGCTGTCTGGTCAATGCCTGGCCACCACTGCGCGGTAGCGTCCGACTCGACGGTGCGCCACTGGATCAATGGCGGGCGGAAACACTGGGCACACTGGTGGGGTATCTGCCACAGGATGTACAGCTGTTTGCCGGTAGCGTGGCGGAAAATATTGCCCGTTTCGGCGAACTGGACGAACAGCAAGTGATTGCCGCCGCACAGATGGCGGGCGTGCATGAACTGATTCTGCAGCTGCCCGCAGGTTATCAGACCCGCCTTGGCGAAAACGGTATGGGCTTGTCAGGCGGACAGCGCCAGCGCGTCGGACTGGCGCGCGCATTGTACGGTGATCCCTGCCTGGTGGTGCTGGACGAACCTAACGCCAATCTTGATGAAGCCGGTGATGCGATGCTGGCGCAGGCGATCGGGCGCATCAAAAAGGCCGGTGTCACGCTGGTGGTGATCACCCATAAACCCAATATTCTTCAGCAGGCCGACAAACTGCTGGTTCTGCATGCCGGCACACAGGCCGACTTCGGTCCGCTGGCCGAGGTGATGCAGCGTATTCAGCGCAACACGCCAGCACAATCCCAGGCACAAACCAGGCACCCATCTTCTCCTCAGACCAGCACCCGAGTGACGCCGCTGACAACCGTCTCATTCGGTCACGCCTTACCACGCAGGGGGGGCGCATGAGCACAAACCCGATGCTGAATACTGCCGTAAGCAGCGAAGCCGCGCTACCAGAGGATGACCTGTTGTCAGTCGATAACCGCCACTACGTACGTCTGGGCTGGCTTATCGTGCTGGCTGGCGTCAGTGCGTTTATCGCCTGGGCCGCGCTGGCACCGCTCGATGCAGGCATCCCGCTGGAAGCAAAAGTCGTCGTCAGAGGCAACAGCAAGGCGGTGCAGCCGCTGGCCAGCGGCAAAGTGCAGCACATCCTGGTCGCCGACGGCGACAAGGTGCAGGCTGGACAGTTGCTGGTAGAACTGGTGCCTACCCTGCCTGCCAATCAGCTTGATGCGCTGCGCTTCCAGTATCTCAGCAGCCTGGCGAGCGAGAACCGGCTGGTAGCCGAACGCGAGGGTCTGGCGCAGATCCGTTTTGACGATCGCCTGCTGAACAGCGACAGCCTGCAGCGCGACGAAATTATCCAGACCCAGCAACAACTGTTCGCCAGCCGCCGCAGTGCTCAACAGGCGACACTCGACGGCCTGGCCGCCGCGTTAAACGGCTCGCGCGATCAGCGTGACAGTCTGCGCCGCAGTCTGCAGGCACGTCAGCAGCAGCGTACCACCTTCGAACGCCAGCTGGCAGGGCAGCGTGCACTGGCGGATGACGGCCTGCTGGCGCGCAATCGCCTGCTGGAAACAGAACGCCAGTACCTGCAACTGAACGGTTCGATTGCTGACGATCAGGGGCGACTGGCCAGTCTGGAAGGCCAGCTGCGTGAAGCACAATTGCAGTTGATTCAGCAGCGCGAGAATTATCAGAAGGAACTGCGTAACACGCTGGCCGATACCCGAATCCGCAGCGCGGAGCTGCTGGCGCGGCTGGACAACGCACAGTACGAACTGAGCAATACCCGTATTGTTGCGCCTGCCAGCGGTATCGTGGCCGGACTCAGGGTATTTACCGAAGGTGGCGTGGTCAGTACGGGCGATAAACTGATGGATATCGTACCTGGCGATCAACCGCTGCGGGTTGAAGGGCGTCTGCCCGTGCAGTCAGTCGACAAAGTACATCCCGGCCAGCAGGTGGAGCTGGAATTTATGGCCTTTAGCCGCACTTCAACGCCAAAACTGCCGGGTACGGTGCGTACCATCTCCGCCGATCGGCTGGAAGATGCCGAAGGCCAGCCCTACTACCATGTGGAGATCATCGTCGACGGCCTGCAGGGACGTGAAGTGCTGCCGGGATTGCAGTTGCAGCCGGGGATGCCCGTCACCGCCTTTGTCAAAACCGGTGAACGCACCCTGATGAACTATCTGGTGAAGCCACTGCGTGATCGTACCCGACTGGCGCTGACGGAGGATTAAATGAAGGGATGCAGTCACACAACAGGCCGCCGCCTCGGTGCGGCGAAACCGATATGCAGATCGGTACTGGTCTTGCTGACGTCACTGGCCATCACACCGCTGGCGCTGGCGGATTTTCTTACACCATCGTCGTTGTCCGCGCAGCAGGAATCCCGCACGGCATTGCTGCCAGGCGACGCGCCAACGATGAATCTGGTGCAGGCCTACGAGCGCATGTTGCTTAACGATCCGCAGGTACAGGCGGCACGCGCCGCGCGTGATGCTGGCCGCGATGCGGGCAATATCGCGCGCGCTGCGTTGCTGCCACAGGCTTCAATCAACTATCTGCGTAACCGCACACGCCTGGCGGAAAAAGTGGCTATATCCGGTTCGGATCAGTCGCTGACGGTAAAGGATAAATTCTACGGTCAGCGCCGTGGCGTGACCATCGAGCAAACGCTGTTCGACTACTCGGCGATCAGTACCTATCGTATGGGCGAAACCCAGGCGGAGTATGCCGATCTGCAGTACCGTTTGCAGTTTCAGCAGGAAGCGGTGGCGTTAATTGACGCCTATCTGAATGCCCTGCTGGCGCGGGATTCACTGCAACTTGCACGCTATCAGCTGCGTGTCTACCAGGATATGCTGCGCGGTAACGAGCGGATGATGGCGCAGGGCGAAGGCACGCGCATCGATATCCTTGAAACCCGCACCCAGATTGGCGCGACAGAAGCTGAACTGGTGAACTATGAAAACGAACTGGCCGACCGCCTGCGTGAGCTTGCGATGCTGCTGGGCGAACCGTTGCATCAGCAGCAACTGATGGCGATTAACCTGAAAACCGGCCTGTTACCGCTGCACAATGCCGACCTGAAAACATTGCTGGCCGATGCGCAACAGCAGAACCCGGAAGTGCAGGCGGCAAGGCTGGGGGTACGTTACAACGATCTGACCATTGAGCGGGAAAAAGGCCAGTTTATGCCGCGCGTCTCGGCTTACGCCTCGTATGAGCATATCGAATCCGACAATATCAACAACAAAGGCCGTAACTACGACAGCAACACCATTGGTTTGCAGGTCACTGTCCCGCTGTTTAACGGCGGCTCCAGTTATTATGCCACGCGCCAAGCGGTCAACCGCCGTGAGCAGGCACGCTTCGAGCTGGATCATGCCACCAGTAACACCGCCACCATGCTGGAGAAATACTGGCGCGTCTGCACCACCAGTGGCAGGCGCATTCAAACCCTGCGACAGAACGCCGCCGACAGCAGCGAGCTGGTGCAGGCGATGCGCCGCAGTGTCTCCGGTGGCGAGCGTACCAACACCGATGCGCTGAATGCCGAGCGCCAGGCTTATCAGGCACGCCTTGAGTTGCTGCGCAGCTATGTGGAGTGGTTCCAGGGTTACGCCAAACTGCAGTTCTATGCCGGACGTTTTTCTGAAGATGATGTGCTGGTGCTGAACCGGCAACTGGTATCTACCAGCAGCCAGCGTCCTGATGCTGACAAGGCGTTTTAATTAACGGCCCGCTCGCGGGTAAGCCTGCCGGTTTACCCGCCAATTTCGGCTGTCAGCCACTGAATATACTCCGCTATGGCTGCTTCGTTTCTCTGACAGTATGACCATTTCTGATAGCGCCGTATGGTGATAAATCCCGCCTGCCGCAGGAGATCAATATGGCGGCTGGCGGTTGGCTGCGCCACCTGTAAGGCCTCAGCGATCAGCGTAATACAGACACCGAAGGTCTGCGGATCAGCTGACACCTGCCCGCTAAAATGTTGCTGCGGATATTTAAGCAGTCGCAGTATTTCCAGTCGCGGTTCACTGGCTAATGCCCTGATCTGGGTTGATCTCTCGCTCATAGTTTGTTTTATATAGTCATATAGCAAATATTGAATATGAGGATAACATGATTGACCCCCTGCTGGTCACTCTCCATCAGCGGTTAATATCGCTGCCACTGGCTGCGGATTTACAGGCACTGCGGGAGCATGTCCTTGCATGCTGGCCCATACAACCCGAAAAAAACCGCCGGATGAAAAAAACCGTGCATCAGCCCGCGGTGGATTATCTTGACCAGGCGTTAAGCATCGGCGAGGTATCAGGAGAAAAAGAGATTTGCCGGCTCCTCCGCGGGCTGGCACCGTACTTAAGCTGGAATTTTGGTTATCAGCCACACCCGGATTTCCCCCGCCTTGCGGAACAAGTCGCGTTCTCGCCATTGATCGGGCCTGACGATGTGTGGATTTCATCTCAGCTGGCTATCGGTCTGACCCTGATTGCGCCAGAAACCCTTTATCCGGCACATCATCATCAGGCGGCAGAAATCTACCTGCCATTGTCTGGCACGGGTTTATGGTCGATGGGCAATACGGAATTTCATCCCCGCAAACCGGGTGAGTTAATTATTCATCATAGCCACGTCCCGCATGCGACACAGGCGCAACACGAACCGGTTCTGGCATTGTATATATGGCATGGGGAATTAGCGTCGCCATCGGAATGGCTGTAGATCGGGCATGACGAAGCAAAATATCTGAAAGATGACGTCGGGATAAAACAAGGAAGTTTATCTGAAGATGCGATTAAAACATGACTGGAGCGGGAAACGAGACTCGAACTCGCGACCCCGACCTTGGCAAGGTCGTGCTCTACCAACTGAGCTATTCCCGCTTAGGAGTGGTGCAGTGCTGTAAACAGCGACACGAAATTTGGAGCGGGAAACGAGACTCGAACTCGCGACCCCGACCTTGGCAAGGTCGTGCTCTACCAACTGAGCTATTCCCGCATCACATCGTGCCACCTGACGTTGATTTATCATTTAACTTGTTGATTAAAAATGAATTTTCATCATCAAGCCCGTCAGGAATGGGCGCTATTATGGCCCTGTTCGAAAAAGCTGGCAAGCACTTTGTTGCAAAGCACCGCTCGAACGTCTAAAAGTTCGTCACACCGCACATTTGCTCCACAAAAAGTATGGATAAAAAGGCAAATGATGTCGCATTCCGGCTGCGTTGCGATTTGACGGCCCTCCCGCCAATGTATAAAATTTTATACAAAAGGAGACCTTATGGAAAAGGATATCGACTGGCGAGGGAGTTCCCTTGAGGATCTAAAACGCTTTCCTGATGATGCAAAAAGAACCGCTGGCTTCGAATTAAACCGGGTTCAAAATGGCCATGAGCCTTACCATTTTAAGCGTGTCGATGACTGGGGAGCCGGTGTAACGGAAATTAAAATCAAAGATAAAGACGGCGCATGGCGTGTGATCTATGTCGCCAAATTCGAGAAGAAAATTTACGTTCTACACTGTTTTCAAAAAAAGACACAGAAAACCAGCCCGGGTGACGCAGCCATCATCAAAGCGCGTTACAAAACGGTGGTAGCCGACATTAAAGAGGCCAAACATGACTGACAAAATCGATACGCAATCGCGGCACGTGACCAAAGCAGGCGGCAACGTATTCGCTGATTTGGGTTTTGCGCCAGACGAAGCTGCCAGCATGCTGGCAGAATCAAAGGCTGAAATGGCACGCACCGATGAGCTAAAGCGACAATTAATGGCAGAGATCAACAACTGGATGAAAGCCACTAATCAGCGTCAGGTCACGGCAGCGAAGATTTTACACACCACCCGCCCGCGAGTTTCCGATGTGGTTAACCAGAAAACAGAGAAATTCACGATAGATGCACTCGTTGGTATGGCGGGTTACATTGGCAAAAAAGTGCACCTGATCATTGAATAAACAGCGTATTACACCTGCGTCAGCCGGGCGCAGGCTGCCACAATCCGTTTGCCCGCTTCAACCACGCTGTCCTCATCCATGGCAATCGACAACCGGAAATAAGGCGACAGACCATAAGCGCTGCCGCCAACGCCAGAGACACCGCTCTCCAGCAAGTAACCCAGTACATCCGCTTCATTCTCCAGTACGGTGCCGTCCGGCTTTGTGCGTCCCAGCAGTCCTGTACAACGGCAGAAGACAAAAAACGCCCCCTGCGGCGGTAGCACTTCCACGCCTGGCACATCGGCCAGTAACGCCACCAGCTTATCGCGCCGCTGCTGGTATGCCGCCTGCTGCGGTGCCAGAAAGTCCAGCCCGCCTTCCAGCGCGGCCAGCGCCGCCGCCTGGCTGACCGAACTGGCGCCAGAACTCACCTGCGACTGCACCACCACCATCGCTTTAATCAACGCAGCAGGCCCGGCACCATAGCCAATACGCCATCCCGTCATAGCGTAGGTTTTCGATACGCCACCCACCAGCAGCGTACGCTCCTGCAGATCGGCGGCAATATTGAGTAAACCGCGATGCTGGCGACCATCAAACAGAATATGTTCGTACAGCTCGTCCAGCATAATCCACACCTGCGGATGCTGACGCAGCACCGCGGCCAGCGCGTCCAGCTCCTGCGGTGAATAAATCGCACCGCTGGGGTTGCCCGGGTTGTTCAGCACCAGCCAGCGGGTGTCCGGCGTAATCGCCGCCGCCAGCTGTTCCGGTTGCAGTTTATACGCCTGCTCCAGATGACAGGGAATAATGCGCGGCGTACCGCCATTAAAACTGACCGCATCGGGAAATGTCGGCCAGTAAGGGGCCGGGATAATCACTTCATCACCGTGATTCAGCGTGGCGGCAAAGGCATTGAAAATCACCTGTTTCGCCCCGTTGGCCACCATGATGTTTTCCGGCTGATACGCCAGCTGATTCTCATCCTGCAACTTACGCTGCACAGCCGCACGCAAGGCGGGCACGCCGGGAATCGGTGGATATTTGGTTTCGCCGCGCGCAATGGCGGCATACGCCGCCTGCTTAATATGCTCCGGCGTATCGAAATCCGGCTCGCCGATGGTTAAGTCGATAATATCCACGCCAGCCGCTTTCAGTTCACGGGTACGCTGGCGGGCGGCGGCATTAGCAGAAAGCGTCACGCGCTGGACGCGGGCAGATAAAGAGAGTGTCATCGCGTTAGCCTCGCGCCGGATCGGGTAAACCGAGGTTTTCACGTAAGGTATTGTACTGGTACTCCTCGCGGAACAGACCGCGCCGGCGCAGCTCCGGGATCACCAGCTCAACAAACAGTGACAGCTGCTCCGGCATAATCGCCGGCATAATATTGAAGCCGTCCGCGCCGCCCTGCTCCAGCCACTGCTGGAAGTTGTCAGCAATCTCCTCCGCCGTCCCGACCAGTACGCGATGCCCACGGGAACCGGCCGCAATGGCCGCCAGCTCACGCAGCGTCAGATTCTCACGCTCCGCCAGATCGGTCAGCAGTTTCACCCGGCTCTGCCCGCCCTCAATGGCTGGCGCTTCCGGCACCGGACCGTCGAGCGGGAACGGGCTGAGATCCATACCAAAGCGAGTGGACAGCTGTTTAATACCGTTATCGATATCCACCAGCTGATTCAGTTCACGCCAGGTGGCCCAGGCCTCTTCACGGGTACGACCAACGATCGGCATCACTCCCGGCAGGATCAGCACATGATCCGGGTTGCGCCCGGCGGCTTCCACCTGCTGCTTCTGCGCCTGGTAGAAGCTCTGCGCTTCTTCCAGCGTTGCCGCGGCGGTAAACACCACTTCGGCGGTCGCTGCCGCCAGTTTTTGCCCGTCAGCGGAGGAACCGGCTTCAATAATCACCGGACGTCCCTGCGGCGAGCGGTCAATATTCAGCGGACCCTGCACCTGGAAATGGTGCCCTTTGTGGTTGATCGCCTGAATTTTGTCATCAACAAAATATTGTCCGCTGGCTTTATCATGCACCACCGCCCCTTCCTGCCAGCCTTCCCACAGCTTAAAAGTGACATCGAGAAACTCATGAGCCACCGCGTAGCGCTCGGCGTGGCTGGGCATATCGTCGCGGCTGAAGTTACGCGCCACATCGGTGGAGAACGAGGTCACCACATTCCATGCCGCACGGCCGTGACTGATATGGTCCAGCGACGAGAAGGCGCGCGCCAGGCTAAACGGATCGCTGAAGGTGGTGGACACCGTTGCCGCCAGACCGATATGCCGGGTATTGACCGCCAGCGCCGACAGCAGCGTCAGCGGCTCAAAGCGCGCCATGGTGGACGGCAGACGGTACACGCTGGTCGCCAGCGCATCACCGACAAAAAACATATCGAATTTGCCTTCTTCTGCTTTACGTGCAATCCAGGTCAGCCATTCGATATCCGTCGGTGATTCCTGCTGCTGCGACAGACGCCAGCCGCTGACGTGATGACCCAGCGGCTGGACAAACAAGCCGAGGCGCAGCTGGCGACGGTTTTCAGTGTGGTGTGACATGCGCGATCCTTAAAAATGACGGTCAGTCGCCAGCAACGCCTGTTCGATGGCGCTGGCAGCAAGAGAAAACGGTAAACGGGCGGCATTGGCCGCAGAGAATTTCACTTCGCTTGCGATGGCAGCGAAGGCGGCGGCGCGATTGCCTGCCAGCGGTGATAAGGTCAGTGGCGCATCATATTGACGCAGCAGCGCCAGTAATCCGGCGTCCGGCTGGCCACTGGCGCTTTCCAGCAGTGACTGTACCAGCAGACAGAAGCCGACCTTTTCGCCATGCAGCCAGTCATGCAGCTCAGGTTGATGGGTGAGCCGGTTATGAATGGCATGCGCCACCCCGGGAGCGGGCGTGTCATCGCGCATACTGTTCGCCATCCCCGCCAGCGCAATATTGGCGTCAATCACCTTGATTAACGCCGGGTTGACGATGCCCTGCTGGTTCGCCTGCACCGCTTCTGCGCCATACTGCGCAAAGGTATCGACGGCCATTTTCGCTGCCTGCACTTTCAGGTTCAGCGCCAGGCTGTCGCCATTCTTCTGCTGATAAGGAACAAACTCGTACCATTTCGCCAGCGCATCAACAATCCCGGCTTTCAGATAGCGCACATCACTGCGCGCAATCACCTCGCTGTCGACCAGCACCAGTTGTGGCATCCGCGCCAGCGGGATACTGCGCAGATGCCCGCCCTGCGCATTGTAGATAATGCTGACCGGCGACCAGGCGGCACAGGTGGCAGCGACCGTCGGCAGCGTGACCAGCGCCACCTCGTCCAGTGCATTGGCGACAGCTTTCGCGCAATCGAGCACCCGCCCGCCGCCAATGCCTAACACCAGTGTGGCGCCAGACTGCTGCACGCGAGCCTGATGCTCCGCAATCGCGTCATCGCTGCACTCACCGGCAAGGAACCCGACCTGATAGTGAATCTGATTTGCCTGCAGGCTGCTTTCCAGCTGCGGATTGACCGCCTGCCAGGCCTGAGGGCTGGTAATGATCGCAACAGACTTGGCAAGGGGAGCAATATATTCACCTGCCCGGGCAGTCAGGCCGGGCTGCTGGAGATAACGGTGCGGCGATTTGATAGCAAGCACGTTTATAACCTGTGTATTAATTCAGAATTTACGGGCAGCAATAACCCGTCCCCGGAATAGAGAAGTCAAACTTTTGTCGTCAATGGAATTATTAATGACAGGGTCATTAATGGCGGAAATAATTCATTTTCATCATGCTACGAGAAAATAAAAATTAATCAACGCCTGTCCGATTATTTCAATTTCACAAATTCGCATATCGATAGTGTAAATTTATCTATAGCCTGCAAAACACTTGCACGCTGTGCTGGATCAAAGAAATGATGTCATAAACCGAGGCTAATTTCAGATAGCGGAAAGGTTATTTCCCTTTCTTTAATTAACCCTAAAAATAATGAGAGATATATGTCCTCACATCCTATCGATTATCTGTTAATTGGCAATAATTTTGGCACTGCGGAAATGCGCGCGATCTGGTCCGAACAAAATCGCCTGACGCAACAGGTGGCGGTGGAAGTCGCACTGGCGCGCGCACAGGGCGAGCTGGGTGTGATCCCGGCCGCGGCCGCCGACACCATTGCCGCGGCAGCCGATGCCAGCCTGCTTGATGTCACCACCATCGCCAGCGATGCCGCACAGATGAAACACTCCCTGATGCCCACCCTGAAAGCGCTGCAACGGCAGTGCGGCGATGCCGGGGAATATATCCATTATGGCGTCACCACCCAGGATATTGTCGATACCGCCACAGTATTGCAGCTGAAGCAGACGCTGCAACGGGTGACACGCGACTGTGTGGTGATTGCCGAAACGCTGATTCAGCTGGCGCAAACCCATCAATATACGCTGATGGCCGGACGTACCCACGGAATGCAGGCACAACCGATCACTTTTGGTTTTAAAGTTGCCGTCTGGCTCGATGAATTCATTCGCCACCTCGATCGGCTGAAAGAGATCAGCCCACGCCTGCTGACCGGCAATCTGGCGGGTGCCATCAGCACCTATGCTGCGCTGGGTGAGGCAGGGCCGCAGGTGGAGCGGCTGGCACTCAGCAAGCTGGAACTGAATACGCCGACTATTGGCTGGCAGGCCGCGCGCGACCGTTTTTCCGAATTCGCCTCTGTGGCGGTGCTGATCAGCGGCACACTGGGGAAAATCGGCAACGAGCTGTACAACCTGATGCGCACGGAAGTGGGGGAAATCGAAGAGCCGTTTAATCCGGGGAAAATCGGTTCCACCACCATGCCGCACAAACGCAATCCGGCGGCGCTGGAAGGCTTAGCCAGCCTGACTGCGCCGCTGCAAAAAAGCGCCAGCCTGATCTATCACTCGATGCACGTTGAACATGAACGCGATGCCATGAGCTGGCGCGCAGAGTGGCTGGCATTGCCGGAAATCTGCCTCTATCTCTCCGCACAGTTACAGGGCGCACGCGCCATTCTGCCGGGCATCACGGTGAATCAGCGCCGGATGCTGGCTAATCTGCAGCTGCAGGACGGTTTACTGCTGTCGGAAAAAGTGATGTTTGAGGTCGGCAAAAAGCTGGGCAAACAAAGCGCCCATGAGCTGGTGTATCAGTGCGCCATGCAGGCTTATGAACAGCAGCGCTCTTTCCAGCAGGTGCTGCTGGAGCACCCGCAACTTGCCCCATATATCACCGCCGCCGAACTGCAGCAGTGGCTCGATCCGGCCAACTATATCGGCTGTGCGCCGCAGAAAGTGGATGACGTCATCCAGTTTGCGCGCCGTTCTGGCCATTTATCACAGGAGTCTCACCCATGACAGCCGTTTACCGCGCGCTGACCCTCGCCGATCGCGAAGCGTATCTGGCGTTAATGCTCGCGGCTTACGCGCCCGTAAAAGCGCTGGGCATTCACTTCGACGCCGCCACGGCAGACGGGGAAAAAGTCACCCGTCATCTGCAGCAGCACGGGGTATATGCGCTGTTTATTGACCAGCGTATGGTGTCATCCGTCACTCTGCGCTATCCCTGGGGGCCGCTGCCCGGCCCGTTTGGCCTGCCGCATATCGGCTGGTTTGGCGCAGACCCGGCGTTCAACGGCCACAGCTACGGCAGAAAACTGCTGAACTGGCTGGAACAGGAGGTGTTGCTGGCGCAACTGAAAGCGCCCGCCTATTCGCTGGGCACCGCCATCAGCCACCCGTGGCTGAAAGAGATGTACCAGAAACTGGGCTTTCAGCCGCAGCACACCACCGATCTCGGTAAAGGCCATATCACGTTGTATATGAAGAAAGTGCTGGATGAAGCACGCCATCATGAGTGGCTGGCACGCCAGGAACGCCACTTAACAGGAGTGTAAAATGTTCACCATTCCCGCCCCCTTTCAGCCACTGGCTGCGTTTCTGCAAGATTTCCGCCATGAAATGCATCGCTTTCCCGAGCTGTCTAACCAGGAATTCGCCACCACCGCGCGCATCAGAGCGGTGCTGGAACAGCATCAGATCCGTATTCTTGATCTGCCGCTGGCGACCGGGCTGGTCGCGGAAATCGGTGAACAGGCTGGCCCGCTGGTGGTGCTGCGTTCAGATATTGATGCACTGCCGATCGAGGAGAAGTCGGGGGTGGATTACACCTCCGAACATGCGGGCGTGATGCACGCCTGCGGGCACGATTTCCATACTTCTGCCGCGCTGGGCGCAGCGATCATGCTGAAGCAGCAGGAAGCGACGCTGCCAGGTCGCGTACGCATTCTGTTCCAGGCGGCAGAAGAGACCGGGCACGGCGCGCCCGCGCTGCTGGCAACAGGGGCGCTGGACGGTGCCACTGTGATCTTTGGTATCCATAATGACCCGGGCTTGCCGGTCGGCGTGCTGGGGAGCAAAGCGGGGGCACTCACCGCGGGTGTCGATCGCTTCACCATTACGATTAGCGGCACCGGCAGCCATGCCGCGCGGCCGCATGAAGGTAATGACCCGATAGTGATTGCCGGACAGGTGATCGCCGCGTTGCAGACGCTAATCGCGCGCAATGTGCCATCAAATCAGAACGCGGTGGTTTCCATCACTCAGATCCACAGCGGCAGCACCTGGAATGTAATCCCCGACAGCGCGTGGCTGGGAGGAACGGTGCGCAGCTTTGACCAGCAAACGCGCGAACTGATTGAGCGTCGCTTCCGTCAGGTATTGCAGGGGATTGGTGCCGCGTTTACCAGTGATATCAGCCTCGACTGGCAGCCAGGACCACCTTCGGTGGTTAATGATGCGGCGTGGGTCGATTTTGCCCTTGAGCAGGGCGCCGCGGTTGGCTTCGAGGCACGTCGGGTTGAGGCCAGCCCGATTGGCGAAGACTTTGCGTTTTACCAGCAGCAGCTGCCCGGCGCGTTTATTATGGTCGGTTCCGGTGGCCCTTTTGCCCTGCATCATCCGCAATTCCGCGTCGATGATCGTGCCCTGTTCCCGACCGCCCGCTACTTTGTGCAGCTGGCGACCGAGGCGTTAAGCCGTCTGAGCAAAGGGGACGCCTGATGTCACTGACATTACAGCTTGCCGAACGTATTGTCAGCGTCCGGCCAGGCGATCATGCGCGGGAAAAAGCGCGTCAGGGGGTGCTGGATTTTATCGCCGTCTGTCTGCCGGTGATCAGCCACGCGCTGCCCGACAGCGGACTGCAGAGCTTACGCCAGGTCTATCGCGGCAAAGACAGCCAGACCCGCGCCCTGCTGCTGGGGTATGCCGGGCATGCGCTGGACTATGATGATTTTCATCCCGACTTTCGTGGCCATCCGGGCACCGTGATCCTGCCTGCGCTGCTGGCGCTGGCGGAAGAACATCCCACCATCAGCCATACGCGTTTTCTCGATGCTTATATTGCGGGCGTCGAGGTGGCGGGGAGACTCGGGCTGGCCGCCGGGCCACGCCACTACCAGCTTGGTTTTCATAACACCGCCACGCTGGGCGTCATCGCCGCCGCCGCCGCAGGCGCGTATCTGCTGACGGCGAATCGTGAGCAAACCACCATTGCCCTTGGTATTGCGGCGACCCGTGCCAGCGGCCTGCGGGCGCAGTTCGGCAGCGCGGTCAAACCGCTGCATGCTGGCTTCGCGGCGCAGGCGGCCGTCAGCGCCGTGCAGCTGACGCTGGCCGGATTTCACGGCCAGTCCACCGCCGTGCTGGAGCGTTTTCTGGCAGCCTATGGCGACGGACAGCAGCAGCCGGAAAAACTGACCGCAGACTGGGGAGCGCCGTGGCGTATTATCACGCCGGGGCTCGAGTTTAAACCCTGGCCCACCTGCGCAGGCACCCACAGTGCTGCAGACGCGGCGCGCCTGTTACGCCAGCAGTGGCTGCAACAGAGCAACACTATCGAAGCGCTGATACAGCAGGTGGTGCGCATTGAGGTCGCCTTCCCGCCCGGTGGCGATATCGCCGCCTTTATCCGCCAGCCGGTCAGTGGCATTGAGGCACGCTTTAGCCTCGAATATGTGATTGCCATGATGTTGCTGCGTGATGAACTGCGGGTGGAGGATTTCGCTGAACAGCCCGTTGAGGAAGAGATTATGGCACTGGCCAGCAAAGTTACGCGCTGCCCGGATGCCAGTGCACCGCCAGATGAGCTGAATCCTGCCCTGCGCTTTCATCAGGTCACACTGTATCTGCGCAATGGCGAACACCTGCAACAGCGCGTTACCCGGCAGCAAAGCATCGCCACGCCGGTGGATTTGCCGCACAAGCTACGCGGTTGCCTGCCGGAAGCGTCAGAGGAACAGTTACAGAATGTAGTGGCGCTCTGCCAGTTGCAGAATCACGCTGATTTACAGCAGCTGTGTGCGTTGTTGAAATGAGATGTGATGACGGTCAGAGGCCGTCTTACCGATGCTTCAGCAAGACGGCCTGATTAGTGCAGATGGCCGCGCCGTGACGCCCTGTACGATGACAGTGCTGACAGCATCACTGCAGCACTGTCGTTTCGTTTATCAGAAGTCGATGCGTACACCCGCATCCGCCATCAGTGGCGACTCAACATGGTTCCCCTTGCGATAACTGACTTCGCTGTACACCGAGGTGTTGCTGGTCAGCTGTGCCGCGATGCCCGCGCCATAACGGCCCGTCGTACCAGAGAAATCATTGTTAAAGTGCTCAGTTCCGCCCATCAGCACGTCATTGTGTTTGATGAACTCATGCTCCACCGCGGCCGTCACGTAAGGGCTGACCGACATGCTTTCACCCAGATCAATGCGTTTACCCACACTCACGCCGGTTTCCCCGCGCATTGACTGCATACGATCGGCTTTCGCTTCGAGGCCGTTGCTCAGTTTTACGTCCCTGCCATCCGCAGTAAAGTACGCGGCACGCAGGTAAGGCTCAATATACACCTCTGCTGGCAGGTTAAAGCGGTAACCCGTTTCCAGCGCGGCGCCAACGCCTTTCTGCTCAAACTGCCCCTTCACCCCAAGCCCGGTTTCGGTATGCGATCGGACGGACGTGCTGAAATGGTTATATTCCAGCATACCGTCAACATAGTAGCCCTGAGCGCCCAGCCAGCTGCTGTAGATACCGCCGCCCCAGCTTTCGACGCCGCTGGTGTTACCGCGATCCTGCTTCAGGTCGTTAGTGGAATAGCTACCAAACAGACCCAGCGCCAGACGATCGCTGCCCAGCTCAACCATCTTATCGCCACCCAGTTCAACGCCATTCTGTCTGAGGCGATAGCCCGCACTACCCGCGGCGCTGACATGAGAATCCCCGGTCAGGTAACGTCCCCAGATCCCACCCGCACTGGCCTTCTGAATATCGCCACGGCGGGAACGGACACTTTGCATTTCGCTGTCAGCAATAAACTGTCCCGCAGACAGCGCACCTAACAGCGCATCAGTTGAGCGGGTTGTCTCGCTTTTATCCTGGCGAATAATCACATCGTCAGGATGAGCCGGGTCGCGGATTAATTTCCCGACATAAACAGGTAAATCAATACCCTCAATCTTTTCACCATTGCGTGCAATCAGATCGAAAGCGCCCTGGTTTTTTCCGGCACTGTTAACACTAATCAGATTCAGTTCATCAGCCTGGGGGCGGATTCAAGTTCGAAGTGCAACGCTAAGCCGCCTGTCTTAACTCTGCAAAGACCACTGAAGGCTGCCGGAACCC
>NZ_CBFFRK010000012.1:0-67601 GCF_965644245.1 Erwinia sp. V71 | reverse complement strand
CTGAACAGCAGGCCACGCAAGTGTCTCGGATTCAGGCAACCGTCTGTGGTGTTTGCAGAGCTAAGATTGGCGGCTTAGCGTTGCACTTCGGAGTTGAATCCGCCTAGCTCAATAGCAATCGATGTCTGAAATATATGCACTGTCTGCTCCTTCCCCCGCAGTGCGGGGGAAGGTTGGGATGGGGGAACGGTTAACTCCGTGCTACTGGCTCCCCCTCCCCAGCCCTCCCCCATTTTATGGGGAGGGGATCAAAGCAGAGATGTCTTCACGAATGAGTCAATCGATATCAGGCGCTCACGGACTGCCGGGTCAATAACCGCCCGTTACGCTGCTGCACCTGCCCCTGCTCATAACTCACCACACCATTCACCACCACCAGATCAATACCCGGTGCGGTGCGGCAGGGATCGTTATAAGTCGCAACATCCTCGATCTTTGCCATATCCACCAGCACCAGATCGGCAAACGCCCCTTCGCGCACCACACCACGATCCTGCAAACGGAAACGGCTGGCCGACAGCCCGCTCATCTTACGCACCGCTTCCGCCACATCGAACAGCTTCAGGTCGCGGCAGTAATGCGCCAGCACGCGCGGGAAAGTGCCCCATAAACGCGGATGCGGATTCGGATCGCTCGGTAAACCATCCGATCCCACCATCGACAGTGGATGCGCCAGGATCTGCTGCACATCCTTTTCGTTCATCATCTGGTAGATAGCCCCCGCCGGACGCAGACGCTCGGTCGCCTGCCACTGGTCCACACCCCACAGGTCAGCAATCTCCTGCAGTGTCTTTTTCGCCATTTCCGGGTGCGGTTCAGACCAGGTGATCAGGATTTCCATCTTGCCGTCGACGCGCCAGGCATCCAGCGTGGTCGAACTGGCCGCATAGGGGTAGCAGTCACAGTTGCACGACTGCTCGCTGGCCGCCTTTTCCAGCGCCGCCAGCGCCAGCGGGGCATTGCCCCAGTTTCGCGACCCGGCGCATTTCAGGTGAGAAATCACCAGATCGGCCCCGGCCTGCCGCGCGGTCGTGAATGACTCCTGCAACGAATCCAGCAGCCCGTCGTGCTCATTACGCATATGGGTGGTGTAGAGCGCGCCATGCGCGCCGACAATATCCACCAGCCGCTGCAACTCCGCCTGCGGAGCCTGTTTCGCGTTGGTATAGGCCAGCCCGGAGCTGAGGCCAATCGCACCGGCCTGCAGCGCCGCATCCAGCTTCTCACACATCTCCTCCAGCTCCTGCGCGCTCGCCGGACGATCAAAGCGATCCATCACGTTGGCGCGCAATGCGGTGTGACCAATCAGCGCCGCCACATTGACGCTCGGACTGGCCTGCGCCACCGCATCAGCATAGGCATCAAACGTTGGATAGATAAACGCGTCCGCGCCACCCAGCAGATTCATCGGGTCCGGCGGCACACCCGGCAGGCTAACCGGCGACGCACTGATACCGCAGTTACCGACAATCACCGTCGTCACACCCTGAGCAATCTTCGCCAGCATCTCCGGGTGGCGAATCAGCTGGGTATCGTCGTGGGTATGCACATCAATAAAGCCCGGCATCAGGCAACGCCCTTCGCCCTCAATGGTGCGCTGCGCACGGTATCCTTCCAGCTGACCGATGGCGACAATACGGTCGCCGCGCACCGCCACATCGGCCTGGTACGGCGGCTCACCCGTACCGTCCACCACCGTGACATTATGAAACAGCAGGTCAACGCTCATGCTTACATCCTCCTGTGCGCCGCGAAGTCCCAGTCTTTGCCAGGCACGGCGTCCATCAGTTGTCGGGTATAAGGCTGCTGCGGATGGTTTAACACCTCGCCCGCCGGGCCATATTCGATCACCTGGCCGTGCTGCATCACCAGCACGTCGTCACACACCTGCGCCGCCACGCGCAGATCGTGGGTGATAAACAGAATCGCCACCTGCATACGCTGCTGGATATCATCGAGCAGCTGCAGCACCTGCGCCTGCACCGAGACATCCAGCGCCGATACCGCTTCGTCGGCGACAATCACATCGGGTTCCATCGCCAGTGCGCGGGCAATAGCAATACGCTGGCGCTGACCACCGGAAAACTGATGCGGATAACGGTCGATAGCATCGGCGGGTAGCCCCACCAGTTCCAGCAGCTCCTGACCACGCGCCCAGGCTTCAGCGAACGGCACACCGTAGTTCACCGGTCCTTCCACCAGACTTTTGCCGATGCTCAGACGCGGGTTCAGCGAACGGTTCGGGTCCTGAAAAATCATCTGGATACGTTTGCGATGCGGCTTCAGACCGGCGGGCGTCAGTTCCGAAATATCGTTGCCGGTGACGCGTACTGCGCCACTGGTCGGCGTCAGCAGGCGCATTACGCAGCGCGCCAGCGTCGATTTGCCGGAACCACTCTCACCGACAATGCCCAGCGTCTGGCCGCGCTTCAGCATAAAGGTGACATCGTGCACCGCACGCGTGCCCTGACGGTTTCTGGCAAACAGCCGCCAGCCTTTCCCTGCCGACGGATAGGTTTTACCCAGCTCCACCACATCCAGCACCACCTGAGCGCTGGGCGCTTTACGGCGCACCGTGCGCGGCACCAGCGCGGGCACCGCCGCCAGCAGGGTTTGCGTGTAGTTTTCACGCGGCTGCGACAATACCTGCTCCACCGGGCCTGATTCCACAATCTGTCCATGGCGCATCACGCAGACGCGGTCGGCAATATCCACCACCACGCCCATATCGTGGGTAATAAACAGCACCGCGGTGCCGTGTTTCTGTTGCAGCTCGCGGATCAGTTTCAGGATCTGTTGCTGCGTAGTGACGTCCAGCGCCGTGGTCGGTTCATCGGCGATCAACAGGCGCGGTTCCAGCACCAGTGCCATGGCAATCATAATGCGCTGCCGCTGACCGCCGCTGAGCTGGTGTGGATAAGCGTTGTACACGCGCGCAATATCCGGCAGATGCACCTGTTCCAGCGCATTCATCACCTTTGCCCGCCGCTGGGCGGCGTTCAGATCAGTATGCGTGCGCAGCACTTCATCAATCTGTCGCCCGACGCTCAGCACCGGGTTCAGCGCCGTCATCGGCTCCTGGAAAATCATCGCCATACGACTGCCGCGCAGTGCTTTCAGCCGGGCGCCACTGGCCTGCAGGACATCTTCGCCGTCCAGTAAAATGCGCCCGCCCGCCACACTGAGCGCCCCTTTCGGCAGCAGGCCAAGGGTGGTCAGCGAGGTAACCGATTTGCCCGAACCGCTTTCGCCCACCAGACACACCGTTTCACCGGCGCGAATGGTAAAAGAGATATCCTGCAGGATGGGCTTGCCCTGTGCGGTATTGACGCACAGCTGTTCCACGCTCAGGATGTCGTTCTGCTGTTCACTCATGCCGCTCCCCTTTTCTTCAGGCGTGGGTCCAGCGCATCACTGATGGCATCACCCAGCAAATTGATCGACAAAATACACAGCGACAGCGCCAGTCCGGCCCACAGCACCAGCGACGGCTTCAGCTGAAAGTAGACGCGTCCTTCAGCAATGATATTGCCCCAGGTCGGGATCTCGGTGCCGATCCCTGCGCCAAGGAAGGAGAGGATCGCTTCGGTAAGAATCGCCGAGGCGCAGATATAGGTGCTCTGCACAATCAGCGGTGCCAGCGTATTTGGCATCAGATGGCGGGTGAGAATCTTCAGCGTCGGCGTGCCCATCAGTACCGCAGCTTCAACATAAGACTCTTCGCGGGTCGCCAGTACACGTGAGCGCACCAGGCGCACCACCTGTGGAATTTCCGGCACCATAATCGCCACCATCACCGTCCAGATGCCTGCGCTGCTTAACGACACAATAGCAATCGCCAGCAAAATACCGGGGATCGCCATCAGGCCATCCATCACCCGCATCAGCAGCGCATCAAGGCGGCGGAAATAGCCCGCCAGCAGCCCCAGCGGCAGGCCGATCAGCACACTCAGCAGCGTGACGCCCAGCCCAACCACCAGCGAAACGCGGGCGCCATACACAATGCGTGAAAACAGATCGCGGCCATAAGCATCGGTTCCCAGCCAGAATTCAGCACTGGGTGGCTTCAGACGCGAAGCTGGCGCCAGCGCCACCGGATCATGCGGCGCGATCCACGGCGCGAAGATCGCCATCGCTACGATCAGTGTCAGGATAATCAGCGCGATCACTGACGTCAGTGGCATACGCGGCAGCTTCAGCAGCCGATAGCGCGGCGCAGGTAAGGTCAGCGCAACAGGTTTAGTCATAGCGGTGTCCTTAATAACGAATGCGCGGATCGCTGATCGCATAAGAGAGGTCGATCAACAGGTTGATAATCACATACACCCCGCTGGTCAGCAGGATCATCCCCTGGATCACCGGGTAGTCACGCGCCAGTACCGCATCGACAATCAGGCGACCGAGACCGGGAATGTTAAACACACTCTCGGTCACCACCACGCCGGAAATCATCAGCGCGAAACCGGTGCCAATCACGGTCAGGATCGGGATCATCGCGTTACGCAGCGCATGGCGGAACAGCACATGGATCTCCAACAGCCCTTTGGCGCGGGCGGTACGGATATAATCCTCCCCCAGCACTTCCAGTACGCTGGCGCGGGTCATACGCGCCACCAGTGCGATATACACCGAAGAGAGCGTCAGCGCGGGCAACAGGATGCGCTGGGCGAATGGCCCGATGCCGTTGCTAATGCTGCTAAAGCCCTGCACCGGCAGCCAGCGCAGTTCAATGGCAAACACGGTGATCAGCACATAACCGATAACGAACACTGGCACCGAGAAGCCCAGCACTGACGATGACATCACCAGATTGTCGATCCAGCTACCGTGCTTCCATGCCGCCAGCACGCCCAGCGGCACGGAAATCAGGATGGTGAGGCCAATCGCCACCAGCGCCAGACTGATGGTCGGCTCCAGACGCTGACCAATCATGGTCAGCACTGGCGTATGCGCCATCAGCGAGGTGCTGAAGTCGCCCTGTAACAGCTGGCCGATCCAGACGAAGAATTGCTGCCACAGCGGCTGGTTCAGACCCAGACTTTCACGAATCGCCGCCAGTTGATCTGGCGTCGCCATATCGCCCGCGATAATCGCCGCCGGATCGCCCGGAGACAGCCGCAGTAGCAGAAAAACAAACAGTGCAACCACCAGCATCACCGGGATCGCCGCCAGTATGCGGCGAAGTAAGTAATCAGGCATCGAAACCTCCGAAGGCATTAATCACTCAGTAATCAGTCACTTTTCTCGACGTTCCAGAACACGGTGGACGGCCCGGTCATAAGATGGCTGATATGGTTGCTCCACACCGCGACGTCATAGAACTGCCCCAGCGGGATGTAGCTCACCTGTTCCATCGCCCGTTTCTGGATCGCCACCGCGATGTCCTTCTGCTTCGCTGCATCAGGCGCGGTCGCGAACTCCACTTTTAACGCGTTCATTTCCGGGTCGGTCGGCCAGCCAAACCAGGCACCTTTCTGTCCGCCACCATCCAGCATCGGGTTCACCACCGGGTTCCAGATGGTTTCTGCGTTCCAGTAGGTGAAGAACAGGTTCCAGCCGCCCTGCGAAGGTGGATTTGGATTGGCACGACGGGAGACCAGTGTCTGCCAGTCCATCGGCTGCAGATCAACCTTAAAGCCCACGTTACGCAGCGCCTGTGCCGCGACAACCGGCTGCGGTGCCTGGCTCGGCACATCGGTCGGCTGCATAATCACCACTGGCGTACCGTCGTAACCGGCTTTCTTCAGCAGCGCCTTCGCCTCGGCGATATTGCCGCCGTTCAGCAATGACTCACCGCCCGCTTCGGTTTCCAGTGCGGTGCCGCAGCCAAAGACCGAGGCGCACTGTTTGAAGTACTTCGGATTGCCCACCAGCGCGTCGAGCACATCTTTCTGGTTCATCGCCAGCATGGCCGCGCGACGGATATCCGGGTTATTGAACGGTGGATAGAGGAAGTTCATACGGCCGCCGGTCATCGATCCCAGCTTGCTCAGCACGCCGAATTTCAGCTCCGGATTGGCTTCAATCATCGGCAGCAGGTCGATCGGCAGCTGTTCGATAAAGTCGATATCACCGGAGGTCAGAGCATTAATCGCCGTCATACGATCCGGCATATTGATCCATTCCACGCGATCCACTTTCACCACTTTGCCGCCCGCCGTACCGCTGGCAGGTTCTTTACGTGGCACGTATTGCTGGAACTTCTCATACACCACGCGGTTGCCCGGATCGAATTCGCTGGCGACAAACTTGTACGGGCCAGAACCGGTGTAGTCGGTGATCATTTTGCCGTCAGGCGTGTTGGCGACCCGCTCCGGCATCATAAACGCGGCGACCGATGACGGCTTGGCGAGCAGTTGCAGCACGTAGCCAAACGGTTTATCCAGCGTCAGGGTAATGGTTTTCTCGTTGGTGGCGACAATGCTGGCGGTGTACTTCATCATCAGCTGTCCGCCAACATCGTAGCGCGCCCAGCGTTTCAGTGATGCCACGCAGTCGGTCGCGGTCACCGGCTTGCCGTCATGCCACAGCAGACCATCACGCAGGGTAAAGGTGTAAGTCAGGCCGTCGGGCGATACAGTCCAGTCCGCCATCTGAGGCTTAGGCGTCTGGTGCTCATCCATGCCAATCAGCGTGTCGTAAATCATGTAGCCGTGGTTACGGGTGATTTGCGCCGTGGTGGCAATCGGGTCCAGCACACGCAGCGAGGAGGACATCACTGCATGCAGGGTTTTCTCCGCCGCCTGCACAGCAGGCGCAGACAGGGCAAGACTCAGACCAATAGGCAATAACAGTCGGGCAATCAGGGAACGGGATGGATATTTTTTCATTCTCAGCACTCCTGGAAATAGCAACCTGGTGTTGGAACTTGCTGTGTCACGCACCGCAATAAATCGCGCTACCGCTCTGTTACTTCAGTACCGCTAGCGCGTGGTCGAGATAAATCTGACGTAAACGTTGTGTCAGGACGCCGGGCTTGCCGTCGCCAATCGGCTGACCGTTGAGTGAGATCACCGGCCAGACAAAAGAGGTGGAGGAGGTGATAAATGCCTCCGTCGCCTGTTCCGCTTCGGCAAGGGTCCATGCACGCTCTTCAAGACGCAGATCGTGTTCACTGAGCAGCGTATTGACCACGCTGCGGGTAATCCCAGGCAGCAGGGCATGGGACAGGTCACGCGTCACCACCGCGCCATCGCGGGTGACGATAAACGCATTATTGGAGGTGCCTTCGGTGATCTGCCCCTCGCGTACCAGCCAGGCATCGTCTGCCCCCTGCGCTTTGGCCTGCTCTTTGGCCAGGCAGGCATACAGCAGCTGGGTGGTTTTGATATCACAGCGGCCCCAGCGTAAATCCGGCAGGCTAATCACACTGATGCCGTTGACTGCCGGCGTACTGTCGATCACCTTTTTCGCCTGGCTGTACATCACCACCGTCGGTGGCGTGCCTTCTGGCGGGAAGTGGAAGTTACGATCTTCCACTCCGCGGCTGACCTGCAGATAGATCAGCCCTTCTTCCAGCTGGTTACGCGTAATCAGCTCACGGTGAATCGCCAGCAGCGCCTCGTCACTGAGCGGCAGATCCAGCGCCAGCTCACCCAGCGAACGGCGCAGACGCGCCAGATGCAGATCGATATCCACCAGCTTGCCGCGCAGAACGGCAGTCACCTCATAGATGGCATCGGCGAAGGTGAAACCACGGTCGAAGACGGAGATCTTCGCCTCATTCTCAGGGACATATTCCCCATTTACATAGACAGTACGCATGGCTTGTATTTCTCCTTGTCAGGGGCGTTCAACACCGGTCTGACGGGTGATGATGCCGTAATGTTCAATGCGCCGATGGCGGGCAAAATCAAAGATAGTGCGCTTACCAAACTCACACAGATCCATGTCACAACGGTGGGTAATCAGTTCGTCGCCCTGGCCCTCAGCTCTGGCAACAACGAAACCGTTAGGGTCGATAATCACACTGCCACCCATCAGCGGGAAACCATCTTCCACGCCGGCTTTGGCGACGCCGACCACCCAGGTGGCGTTCTGGTACGCGCCCGACTGCATGCACAGCTCAGAGTGGAACAGGCGCTCTTTTTCGCCTTCGGCACGATTCTGGGCGTTGATGGAGGGCGTGTTGTATCCCAGCGTCACCAGCTCGACGCCCTGCAGTCCCATCACGCGCCAGGTTTCCGGCCAGCGGCGGTCGTTGCAGATACACATGCCCATGACCGTGCCTTCATTTTCCCAGGTCGGGAAACCGATATCGCCCGGTTCGAAATAGCGTTTTTCCAGATGCTGGAAGTCACGTTCCGTATCAAATTCAACATGCCCCGGCAGATGCACTTTGCGGTATTTGCCGACGATGTTGCCCTGACGGTCGGTCAGGATGGAGGTGTTGTAGTGGTGCCCGTCAGGCGTCAGTTCGGCATAACCAAAAGTGATAGCGATACCGTGTTCGCGGGAAAAGTCGAACAGTGGCTGAGTAGCGGCACTCGGCATCTCACGTTCGAACCAGCTGTCCACTTCCTGCTGATCTTCCATATACCAGCGCGGGAAGAAGGTCGTCAGCGCCAGTTCCGGGAACACCACCAGTTCGCATCCCTGCTGCCGCGCCTGCTCAAGCAGCACCAGCATGCGCTGGACCACACTTTCTCTTGAGTCGCTTTTTTGGATCGCCCCAAGCTGGGCGCCGCCGATAACCATTTCGCGCATACCATCTTCTCCACAAGGCCGACCCGGTGTCGGCAAACCGTTACAGTGCTTACGGTCATTGTGGGAGTTATGGCGACATCTGTCGTATGCCAATATGTTGGTAGGGGTTAACCTGGTGTTAATCCAGGTTGAACAGGTGGAAGCCACTCTCCTCCAGCGTACTGCGCAGTTGATCGACAAACACCTGGGCAAACTGCGCCAGCGGTTCGCGCCGCAGATGCACCAGACTGATGGTCAGCCGCTCTTCATTGAGGATCGGCAATACCGCCATGCCCTCTGCCCCTGACGCACGATACGAAATTTCATCCACCACCGAGAAACCGCTGCCGCTTTTCACCAGCGCGCAGGCGTGATGCGGCGAATCGACTTCAATACTCGGCCGGTACGGCAGGCCCACACGCTCAAAAGTCTGCTGCATAAAGCCGTGGAAAGGGGTGTCGGAGGCGTAACCAATAAACGGCATCTCCGCCAGCGCATCGGGCAGTTCACTGGCCGCCACGCGGGTTAACGGATGATCAACCGGGCAGACCACCAGCACGCGGATATAGCTCAGCGGGATCGCCCGCAGATTGGGATGGTCGATGGGAAACAGTGAAATGCCGAAGTCCGCCTGCTGCTCCAGCAGGCGGTCGCGCAACAGCACATGGCGCAGGCATTCGAGACTGACCGGAATGGTTTCGTTGCACCGCCGGAAAGCAGCGATGGCATTTGGCACCAGCTGATGCCCCAGACTGGGGCTGCTGGCGATACGCAATACACCATGACGCTGCTGCACCAGGTTATGCAGCGTGGTGTTGACGCGCTGAATATCACGCCACACCGATTCAACATCGGTAAACAGGCAGCGCGCTTCAGGAGAAGGATATAAACGCCCTTTCACCCGCTCGAACAACTGAAAGCCGATGCGCGCCTCGGTGTGGGACAGCATACGGCTGACGGCGGGTTGCGACACATAAAGCAGCTGAGCGGCACCGTTAATCGAGCCGGTGATCATCACCGCGCGAAACACCTCTATCTGACGCAGATTGAGCGACTGCATGGAACATACCTCGGTGAAATAAAGCGCCTCTGCATGGTGCGAAGGCTTAACAACAGGTTATATGTTCATAGCAATTAGTATGCCAGGGGACGAAGGGCGGCCAGATCAACGCTGACAGCGGGCGATGAAACCGCTATTAATAACACTCATCTTTATTCTGAGGAGCCTGTCGCTGTGGCCGCTGCCCAAACCATCCTGCCCGTCTTTCTGCTGATTCTGCTGGGTTATATTCTCGCCCGCCGTGGCACCCTCGATGCACATGCCAATAAAGCGCTGGGCGGACTGGCGTTTAAAATCTTTATGCCGATGGTACTGTTCACCGGCATGATCAACGCGCCACTGCATGAAGGGCTGAACCTCACCCTGCTGGCGGCCTATTTTGTGCCAGCGTTACTGATTTTCGCCGCCGTCAATCTGCTGCTGCATCGTCATCTGCCGCAGACCGCGCCTTTCGGCCTGACGGCCGCTTTCGGTAACAATGCGCTGATCGGCCTGGCGATGGTGGCGGGACTGTATGGCAACGCGGGTCTGGTGCTGCTGTTTACCGTACTGGCGGTACACAGCCTGCTGCTGTTCAGTGCACAGAGTGTGTATGACAGCTTTGCGGGAAGCGAACCGTTTAAACCGTCGGTGCTGATCGCCAGCCTCGCCAACCCGATGATTATCGGCCTGCTGCTGGGTACGGCGGTGAATCTGACAGACCTGCCGCTGCCGGGCTGGAGTATGAAACTGGCGACCTGGCTGGCGCAGGCGGCGCTGCCCTGCGCACTGATTGTACTGGGTGCGAACCTGTCCGGTTTTCGTCTGCGCCCCACGAAACGCGTGGTGGGCATCACTGCCGCCAAGCTGGTGGCGATGCCGCTGCTGGTATTACTGACCTGTATGCTGCTGAGTATCGACGGACTGCCGCGTGGTGTGCTGGTGCTGATGGCTGCTAACCCGTCCGGCGTCAATGTGCTGGGCTTCGCCCGCTCGGCGGAAGATCGTCATACCACCAGCTCGGCGATCTGCCTGACAACGCTGCTGTCGATGGCGACATTGCCGCTGTGGATATGGATTGCCAGTGTGGTGTAAACGGTATAACGCATTGAGATTTTCTGGTGAAAACGGAAGAAAAGGGCCGAACAAAGGAGAGTAAAACAAGGAAGAAAATTTGGAGCGGGAAACGGGACTAGAACCAAGCCCATAACTCTCTGATTAATAAATAGTTTCCGCGCATTCCGTTTCAGGAATGGACAGGATTATGGACTTATTTTTTTGCGATAGCAAGTGTTACGCCAACTTTTTTTCTACCTAAAGCTGTTGACATCCACCAGCATCTGGTGTCCCTGCCGGGTCCTCTGTCCCTGCAGAGTGCTCTGCACCGGGTGATCGTGCCAGGAACGTATGGTAGGAACTACGCTGATACAACTAGCCCGGCGCTCTATCAACCGGGCAGAGCACAAGCCAGGCAAGCAGCCACCCGTCTTACAAGACGCGCCTCTGAATGTGACGCAGGACCTGCCCAAGGCAGTCACCTGCACGAGCCCTGCCGTTCGTGAACATCAGGTCAGTGGTCGACTGGTGACTGCGTATGCATGTGAACCTTCGCTTTGTTGCAACGACGACGTCGTACGATCACCCGAGGCAGGCCGATTCGTTGGTCGCAAATGCAGGCATGAGCAGCGATCGGGCGGCAATGATGGAAGTACCCAAGCATGAAAGACCTTCACGACATGGTGTTCTTTCCGGTTAGCTTTCAAGTTCGAATAGCAGTGTTCTGTCCGCAGCCGGAGAAGCACTCCAACAACTGAAGGAAGTTACACCATGAGGATAAGACACCTGCAATATTTTCTCGTCGTCGCGGAAGAACAGAGCTTCGCTCGCGCTGCAGCCAGAGTCCACATCGAACCGTCGCCGCTATCGCGAGCCATTAAAGAACTGGAGAACCAGCTTGGCGTCAGACTTCTGGACCGCGCCAAAGGGCGGATACGACTGACCTGGCCTGGCGAAGTTTTCCGTGAAGAGGCGCGCCGCATAGTTGCTTTCATGGACAACGCCCAGACACGCGTCAGCGCAGCCGCGCAGGGCTACTGCGGGAGACTGCGAATAGGACTGGCCGATAGCCTGGCCCAACCGCGGCTCACACAACTGCTCGCCCGCTGCCGCGAGGAAGAGCCTCGTACGGAAGTCCGGGTCACCGAGATGACGGTCAACGAAATGCTCCAGGCTCTTCGTCATGATCAGATTGACGTTGGCTTCACGGTAGATGGCGAGGCCAGCAATGGATGCATAAAGGAGATGGTTTGGGACGAGCGTCCTGCGATTGCCATTCCCACCCACCATCTGTTGCTTTCCTTCGATAAGGTTCCCCTCGGCGAAGCGCTCCGCTATCCCTTGATTCTTTGCCACCCAGAACGATGCGCAGGTGGCCATAATGTCATTCGTCGCTGGTTTAACGATCGCGCATTACCCTCACCGTCTGTAGCCGAGTATGTTTCAGGTCACGAACCGATGATCATGCTCGTCGCGGCAGGATATGGCATTGGGATAGGACTGGAGTCGCAAATTGCGCTTTACAGCCATCCGGATGTCATCATCAGACCGGTTGCAGACGAGGTTCCTAATACAGCGACGTTCATTGTGGTCTCGGAGAATCCAGTTTCCAATGTACTGGAACGCTTCATAAAACGAGCACAAGAAATTGGCAGAAGCGGTATCAGCTGATGTGAGGGCTGTGCCGTAGGGCATGACACGCATCAATGGCGTTATGCTTTTTTTGTCCGCTACCCGACCAAAAAAGTCACTTCCGTCAACAGCAGGAAGCCGACAGCGAGACAGGCACTTAACATCGGCCAGTCATTTCAACGACTGAAGCGAAACACCCGAATGTTAATACCTCCTTGCACATTTCGACGGACTTTTTTGGTCGCCTTCAAGACGAAAAATACGAGATCTCCTCCACACAATAGATGCGGAGAGTGTTATCCGCCATCCTTCCCCTTTATCAAGCTGCCCCATTTCCGAATATTGACCTCTCCAGGGATCGAGTTGGCAGCGATGAGTTTTCAATTATCACCAGGTTAATTACAACTCATGAATGCGGTGGTCAGCACGGTCCTATTGTTTGATGTGTTCTGACGGTGACGCTCTTCTAATGCGGCTCAGACCCAAGAAGATCCACCGAGCATCAAGGAGTGACCATCATGTTTCAACAGAACCCCGCTCCGGCACCGGAGCGACGCATACTGCGCCGTGCAGAAGTTGAGGCAAAGACGGGCTTCAAACGCGCCCACATCTACAGCCTCATGAAAGAGGGCAAGTTTCCCAAAGCCATGCGGCTTGGCGTTCGCGCCGTGGGCTGGGATTCTGCCGAGATCGACCAATGGATCACCGACCGCCTTAAAGAGCGCGTCTGAGCCTGCTCCCCATTTCCTTCACGAAGAGGAGCAAGTCATGCAGGTGATCTCCGTCATCTCTACAAAAGGCGGTGTTGGCAAAACGACATTCGCCGCAAATCTCGGTGGCTTCATCGCCGACGCCGGACTGCGGGTGCTGCTTCTCGATCTCGACATACAGCCCACGCTATCGTCGTACTACGAACTGGCTCACCGCGCACCGGGCGGCATCTACGAGTTGCTGGCATTCAACGAGCGCGACATTTCACAGTTGGCCTCTCGTACGGCTGTCGAACGTCTGGATGTCATTCTGTCCAACGACCAGCACCACCAGTTAAACACCCTGCTATTGCATGCACCGGATGGCAGATTGCGGCTGCGCAACCTCTTGCCAGCGTTCGAGCCACACTACGACCTGGTCTTGATCGACACCCAGGGTTCCCGCAGCGTGCTTCTCGAAATGGCCGTGCTGGCGTCCAGGTCGGCGGTTTCGCCGGTCACGCCAGAAATCCTCGCCGCCCGGGAAATGCGGCGCGGCACCCTGCAGCTCATCCAGGATATTGCCCCTTACCGCCATCTCGGCATTGAACCGCCACCGTTGCAGTTGTTGATCAATCGAGTGCCCGCCGTGTCATCCAATGCCCGTCTGATCAGGCAGACGTTGCGCCGGATATTCCGTGAGCAGACAGGCGTCCAGGTTCTGGATACCGAAGTCCCGGCAATCGAAGCCTTTCCGCGTGCGGCAACGCAGGGCATGCCTGCCCATCGCGTCGAGCACCGGCGCCCGACAGGCAGGATTGCCCCTGCCGCACTGGACATCGTTCGTGCCCTGGCTAGCGAGTTATGCCCGCACTGGCATGAGCGCTTCGGCTTGGTCACAGGCAAGATCGGGAGGAGGCATTCTTATGTCGAACGCCCATGAGCTTGCACGAGGCCACAAACAGCTCCTGCCTCTCATTGAATTTGCACTGAGCGACGGGTGGGCCGTTTCCCGCACGGCGGGCGGTCATCTCAAATTCCTCAAGCCGGGATTGCCGCCGATATTCACCAGTTCGACGGCCAGCGATCACCGCGCCGGGCGTAACGCCCGCGCTATGTTGCGGCGTGCGGAGCGACAGAGCGCTGAAACCCACCCTGTTGGAAAGGAGACCGGCCATGGCTGACATCTCCGAACAGGAAATGGCTATGAAGCTGATGAGCGACGGCTTCGGCCGTACAGGTCCGGTAGCCGGTGTATTGACCGATCCGGTCGCAGACACCCCGATGGTCGTAACCCTCGATGAGCTGCGTCCGTACGAGCTAGATCCTCGCCTGACCCGCAACCCGCTCTACGATGAAATCAAGGCGTCGATTCGCGAACGAGGACTGGACGCACCGCCGCCAATCACCCGACGGCCGGGTTCAGACCACTACATCATTCGCAATGGAGGCAATACACGGCTGGCCATACTGCGCGAGTTGTGGGCCGAGACCAGGGATGAGCGGTTCTTCCGTATCGGTTGCCTGTTCCGCCCCTGGCCTGAACGCGGCGAAATTGTTGCTCTGACCGGGCACCTCGCAGAGAACGAATTGCACGGCAGCCTGTCGTTCATCGAGCGGGCCCTTGGCGTCGAAAAAGTTCGCGAACTCTATGAAAAGGAAGATGGCAAATCGCTTTCGCAATCGGAGCTTGCCCGGCGTCTCAAAGCTGATGGCTATCCTGTGCCTCAACCCCACATCAGTCGCATGCAGGAAGCCATCCAATACCTGCTGCCGGCGATACCTAATGTTCTTTACGGAGGATTGGGTCGCCATCAGGTCGAGCAACTGACCGGTTTGCGTCGGGCCGGCGCCAGAATCTGGGACGTTCGCGCCGCATCCAGGCAGGTGGATGTTGATTTCGCCACATTGTTCCAGGACGTTCTCTCCGTCTTTGATGGGACACCCGGCAACTTCAACATCCAGCGCGTCCAGGACGAACTGATCGGCCAGATGGCTGACCTGCTCGGTGTGGTTTATGACACGCTCGCCCTCGAAATCCTCGACTCCGAAAAGCGCTGGCAAATTCTGACCAGTGAACCTGTCGCGGCACCAACTGCTACGCCTTCCGCAGCAGTGTCACCGCAGGCCGAGTCTACGCAGCCTTCTCCGCCCCCATCTTCAGCGCCGCGAGACGGTGAGGCGCCAGCGCCGGCACCGGAATTCACCTTGCAGACGAAGGCGGCCCCGGCACAGCCTCCCGCATCCGACGATCAGCCGGACGATGAAAGCCAACGGTCTACGCTGGTTCAGGAACACGTTGTCTCGCCGGCCCCAACGACCGATCGCCTCCAGTCGATCCAGCGCCTTATTGCCGACCACACTGGGGAGTCGCACAACGACTTCGAAAGCAACGTCCTTAAAGCCATTCCCGTTCAGGTCGGTGGCCTCTATCCGATCTCGGACGTATGGCATATCGCCCCTGGCCTGGACGAACCTGAACGCTTGCGTACGCATATCGCACAGTTCGCACTGGAAATTGCCCGTGAAGCCGGCGTGGGGGAGCATATCGCACCGTCCGATTACGGCATCGGCTTCTCATGCACAGCCCAGATCGGGCATGCGGGCGCTTCCGGCACGATGGCGCTCCCCGATGCGACACTGACGTTGCTGCACGTCCTGAGCGCGCCTTATTTGTCAGCCAGCGCCTCTCCGGCACGTAGCGACACCTCGCGACTGGCGGGTGATGTAGGCGTCCTGCTGCTGGGAACGGCTCCATCGGCCACATCGTCCCAGAACCAGTCCCATGTCCTGACCGACAGCGGCCTGGTGAAACTGTTCCGGCTGGTTCGGCTCGCGCGTCGGCTGCTGGAGATCGAGGCAGGCATCCCGGATGGCGACAGCGCCATGCCCGGGTCATGAGGGGAGGCGCCATGTCGAATCCCCATCCTCTCAATTAGGCAGTGATCGCGCAGGCCCTCCACGATCTACGCAACGGTCAGTTGCGCCGCGCCAAATCCATGGGATTTGAGGATGAGGATCTCGATGCGCTCAAGCATCCAGCCATGGCCAGCGTGCTGGCCAACGCCCTGGTCTCCTGGTGCTCTGTGACGGTCAATCGGGATGTCGTGCAACGCCTGCTGCACCAATGGGACAATGTGCAAAAGGAAATCCATGTTATTGATCGCCTGTTGACCCTGGGTGCCAGCACTGAACTGATCAGTCGTTTCTATGGACTGACCCATCAGGAGGTTGCTGTCCGCCGCGGTGTCCTTGGGCTCCCCAAACGCAAGGGGCGCCACCCTGTTCTGACAGAGGAGCAGGATTGCGATTTGTGGAATCGCTGGTCGGAAACCGTCAAAGAACGCGGCGTGGCGCTGACCGACGAAACGGCAATGCTTGGCATCGCCGCCGACCTTGCCGAAAGCATGGGGCTACCCATCTCAGTCATCTGGAGCGCCATCGGCAGATGGATCGATGAAGGGCTGGTTTGAGCATGGACAATCCACGCCGATCAAGCGGCCCCGTACCGCTGGGCGAGCTCTTCGACCAGGCCCTTCAACGGATGCAGGTTCAGCAATCGCCACAAGCACCCGCCCCAATTCGCCAGACTGACGGTTTCATTTTCAGCGGCAATCGCCATGACTCCGTGCCGCGTGCGTTGCTCACGGACAATCGCCTGACGCCGCTGGAGCGCAATACTTGGCAGGTGTTCCGGTTGTTGCTCAATGACGACGGCATCACCGCTCTACCGACCTACGACCAGCTTGCTCCCTGGCTGGCTTCAATGCCATGCGCCACCCGAGCCTCACACGAAACGGTCGCACGCGCGCTGACCTTGCTACGGCTTACACGATGGATCAGCCTGGTGAGACGCCAGCGCGATCCCAGGACAGGACGCATCCAGGGCAACCTCTATGTCCTGCATGACGAACCTCTCACCCCCTACGAAGCCATTCAGCTCGACGCCGATTACCTGGGGCTGGTCAGCCAGTCGCTGGACCACGCCAGCAAGTCCATTCAGCGCGTAGGCGTTCATACGCTCAGGGAAATGGTCGACGATCCCCTCCTCAGCGGAAGGGAACTGCCGAGCAGGCTGCAGGTACTGTCGCAACGTCTGGCCGCACAGGGGTGGACTGAAACTGCGACTTATCCACAAGCTGTGGATAATCATGATTCCGAAGAAGGGGAAAGCAACCTTCTTCGGAATCATGGCGCACATTCTTCGGAATCCGAAGTGAGCGAAAAAACGCGGAAAACCGGCTTACTTCGGAATCCGAAGACCGATAGTACAGTACGTAAAGAAAAAGAAATAAAAGAAGTACGTACAGTACCGCGCGGGTTGGGGATGCTTCGTCTTCCCGATCGCTTCATGTCGCTCAAGGCAGAGCAGCAATCGGGCGCATTGGCCGCATTGCAGCCGGTTGATCCCGACCTGCACCAGGCTGTTCTCGACGAATGGGATGCCCGCTGCCGCGCGAGCAACGTGCGCAATCCGGCCGGCTATCTGTTTGGGATTATCCAGAAAGCAATGCGCGGCGAGTTCCGCGCATGGGCCGGGCAAAGAACACCACCCGATACGAGTAGCACACAGCCAGAGTCCCCACGACAACCTGTAGATCCGGAAGTGGCGCGTGCCCATATCGCCCGGCTGCGCTCGATGCTTCGCCTATCGTAGAGTTTGCATCTGTCGATGCGCAGTCGTGCCCATGCCAGGCCAATCGCCGCCGTCGACCATGATGTAAGGTTCCAGTCAGTTCCATAGTCGCCTATACCCCGGGTATAGCGGAACATGCAGCCTTCCATCCACGGGGCACCAGGCGCTCTACCGTGGCCAGACAGTTGATGGTCCACCGAGAGCCATGGGCGCCTATACCCCGGGTATAGCGCAACACACAGCCTTCCGGCCACTGCACCCAGGCATCCCCCTGACCGACAAAGTCGAACCGTCCATTGAGAGCTGTGGACGCCTATACCCGGGGTATAGAGGAACAGCGAGCCTTCCCGATCCTGGCGAGTTTCGGGAATCTGGCTCCCACGAACATGTTCCCGGTTCCGCACCGCCCGGTCGTGCCGCCACCTGCCTACAAACAGGCGCTGCCCCGGTGCGGTTTGATGACTGACGGCCTTCCGGCCAATGGCGATGCTGACCTCTCGTTCCAATACCGGGAGTCGTCAACATGACCAACGAAACAGAATCTCTGCAATTGAACCTTGGGTCCCTGCGCAGCGCGATGTCGCTGACGTTGCACACCCATCATGCCTCGCGCATCTGGCACGGTCGCACACCGTCCGAAGGCAAGCCCGGCATCATCGGCCTCAACGGCTTTGTCGCCATCATGAATAAGCTGAAGCGCGGAGCCGAGCAGGACGACCCGTATTCGGACTGGTGGATGCTGCGCATTGAGGACAAGCTGAGCACGACCAAGGAGCAGCTTCAAACCCTGCGCGAGCAGGTGGACCAAGCGCTGGCCGACATCCCACAGGCGCTCAGCCTCGGTGAAAATCTCAACGTGCAGCCCGTCAAGCTGCCGCTGTTCGTCTCCTCCCAGTTGGGCTTCATGGCGGTCTACCTTCTGGCCGACTATGACGATCTTGCCCGTCGCCTGATCCTGGCGCATCACACCGCCCTGATCGATCGCAGCACGCTCGAACGCTGGCTGGGCGAAGGTGCGCACTCCCTGCGCAGCCTGTTCAGCCTGGCGCAGCAGTACCGCTACTCCGGCACGAAACGTGACGATTTCGCGGCCAACAACGCCGCAGCACGCGCAGCCGTGGAGAAATATGGTGAGCTGCCGCAGGATGTGCTCGAAGGCGAGCGCCGCTCCCGCTTCGCACCGCCGCTCATTCGGCGTTCGCCACTGGCCTCAACGACAACCCGGACCGCAGCCCCGGCAGCCGTGCCGGCCAGCGATACCGAACAGACTGCGCCAGCCGCTTCCGATGAGGGGGCCGGCGATGAGGCATCCGCGTCGTCGGACGAAGAGGATGCCTCATCATGAGCGACACGATTCGCTTCGAAGCGCTGGAACAGACCGACTTCCAGAAGCTGGAACACGCAGCCTACCTAAAAGGCCTTTTGAAACCCTTTAAAGGTAATGGGGAGCTTGCGACCTGGGCCAGCCAGTGCGCAGCGCTGCGGGACGACCTGATTGGCCTGGCGCAGCGCAGGGTGCTGGCGCAGGCCCGCAGCCACCCCTTCAACCTGCTACCCATTCAACTGGCTCAACAGAACACTGGCGCAGGAACTACCTTCCTTCGCTGGCGCAACCTCGATCGTTCCAGCATGGGTGTGGCGCTGTGGGACGAACTGGTCGAGAGCCCCGCCACGCCGACCAGCTTGATTGACGACCTCCTTGCGCTGGAACAGCAGCGCATCGTGATCAACATGCAGATCAGCCTGTGCCACACCATTGCACGGCAGGGTATGGAATGCGCCAGCAAGTTGGCGTCCGCGCAGGCCGTTCACCAGCGCAGGGCCACGGGCGGGACCGGGACTGGTCCATCGACTGACGGGCCATCCTCATGAACGGGCCTGCCGCTGATGCATGGCGCTGGCTCGACCACACCCATGCCGGGGATTGCCGCCAGTTGTTGAAGCGAATGCACGGGGACGGCGTGCGGGTGCAGATGTGCGTGACCAGTCCACCGTACTTCGGCCTGCGCAGCTACCTGCAGGACGGTCATCCAGACAAACACCTGGAGATCGGGCGGGAGGTCACGGCCAGCGCGTACATCCGAGATCTGGTTGAAGTATTCCGCGCGGTTCGCGAGATGCTGGCCGATGACGGAACTTTGTGGATCGTCATCGGCGACACCTACGCCGCGACCCGGACATGGCAGGCACCGAGCACCCGCGGCGGCCCCAAACACGCCGCTGCCCAACAGGGCGCCGGAGGCATGCGAACCAGCGACGGGCTCAAACCCAAGGACATGATGGGCATTCCCTGGGCGCTTGCTTTCGCCTTGCGGCGGGACGGTTGGTATCTGTGCCAGGACATCGTGTGGGCCAAGCCCAATCCGATGCCGGAAAGCGTCTCTGACCGCTGCACCCGGTCGCATGAATATCTGTTCCTGCTCGCCAAGAATCGCCGCTACTACTTCGATCAGGACGCGATCCGCGAACCCTCAGCCGATTCACGCGGCCCCGGCAACACACGCCCGGTCAGCGCACCGCCCGGCGAGCGCGCTTCCAGCAGCAACGCAAACCTGCGCGGCAGCCTTCACAAGATCGGCGCGCGCAGCACCCGCAACAGGCGGGATGTCTGGACCATCGCCAGCAAACCATTCCGCGGGGGGCATTTCGCAGTGTTCCCCGACACGCTTGTGACGCCCTGCATTCTCGCCGGCTCCCGCATCGGCGACACCGTACTCGATCCATTCATGGGCAGCGGCACGACCGCCGTGGCAGCACTACGCCTGCAACGGCATTTCATCGGCTGCGAATTGAACCGGTCGTTCATCGACCTGCAACACCTGCACTGATGCCCATCGGTTCAGGTATTTCCCACCAGCAAGGAGTTTCAATATGAGCACGCACTACTACGGCGAGGGCAATATCGGTTCTGCGCCAGACTATCGGGAGTTTCCGAACGGGAACGACGAGCCGCGGAGGCTTCTTCGCCTGAATGTCTATTTCGACAACCCGGTTCCGACCAAGGATGGGTTCGAGGATCGCGGTGGCTTCTGGGCCCCCGTTGAAATCTGGCACCGCGATGCCGAGCACTGGAAGGACCTGTTCCAGAAGGGCATGCGCGTTCTGGTCGAAGGCCGCGCCGTTCGCGACGAGTGGGAGGATGCGGAAGAAAACGAGCGCGTCACCTTCAAGATCGAGGCGCGGCGGATCGGCATCCTTCCTTATCGGGTCGAGGCCGTGACGCTCGGCGCGAAGCCACAGGAGATCGAGGGCGAAGCGGAGACGAAGCCGAAGGAGACCAGGGGGCAGAAGGAACCGAGGCAGGGTAAGGCGTAAGAACAGGCAGCACCGAGGGCGGCTGCGCCATCCCGTACCCGCTCAAGTGCGGCGAACGAACAATCGGGCTACGCACCAGTACCGATTCCGGATAGCCGGGCGGCGTAGCGAATGCCACGCTATCGCCATGTTGCGCTGACTCCGGTCAGCAACATGCCCAGGTAGCCACCACGATCTTCAAGGCTACGACGCGGTTCCGTCCGCGTGATCAAACCAGTTCGCACCCGGCATCCCAGTGCGAACGACCGTCGAGAAATTGGCGGTGATGCCAACCTAGTTGTTGCCGGATCTCATGATCCATCAACCCGCGCGGGGGTTACACACCTCCCGTACGGGGTCGGTGTGTCTCCGCATTCTTGTCCTCAAGTCTGGAGATTCACCATGACCACTTCTACCGAAAAATCTTTTTTCGACCTGCACATCACCGGCCTCGGCTACCTCAATCGCATCCGCGAAGTGAAGCCCAAGAAAGGTGAACCGTTCCTCGCCTGCGACATCGCAGCGCTAAATGGTCCAAGCAACGATGTTTCGTACGTGCGTTTCGATACGCGCGTTTCCGGCACCGATGCCCGGCACCTGATCCGTCGCTGCATCGATGCCGTCGAGGCAGAGAAGAAAGTGATGATCGGATTCCGCCTGGGCGACCTGTGGACCGACACCTTCACCTATTCCAAGGGGAAGCGCGCCGGTGAACAGGGTGTCAGCCTGAAGGCCCGTCTGCTGTTCGTCAGCTGGATCAAGGTCGATGGCGTCCTGAAGTACAAGGCCGAACCCAAGCCGGCCGAGTCCGAACAGGATGCTGCGGAGCAATCCGCTGCACTTGCTCCTGCTCCGCAGGAAGAGCCGGCTCCCAAAGTATCCGAGCCTGTCGCCGAACCTGCCGACGAAGCCGCTGATGCACAAGCACCGGCACTGGTCGAGTCGTTCTGATCCGCAAGGCCCCCTCACAGGGGCCTTGTTCTTTTCATCATCACCAGGAGCACTCCATGATTACCCTCCCGGGCCAGTTGGCCATCAAGACCATCCACGGCAGGAATGGCGACTTCAATGTCGGTCGCCTTTCGACCAGCATTGGTGAGTTCGTCATCAAGAATGCCGAGCTGGACCAGTATGACGAAGGCAAATACGACGGTGATTTCGTCATCGCCGAAATCCGACCCTCCACCTACAACACCAGTGGGCGGATGGTCATCGAAATCCGCGCCCACCTGGGCGGGATGACCCTCTCGAACATCGATCGCCTGAGCAAGGACGAAGCCCAGCGGCTGAGTCCACAGGAGGTCGACCCCATTGATGAGGAAGTGCAGGCACCTGCGGCGGCCGCCAGGCCTCCAGCCAGGACAAAGGCCCGCAGCACGCGTGATCCTCTGGTCGACACCACGCCATTCGGCAGCGAACCAGCAACCGCATCGCCCTCTGACGCTTCGGCCGAGGATGAAGATGCCGCACTGTTCGGCATGCTCTGGCCGTTAAGCGAAACCGTGAAACTCGACGCAACCGTCGACCGCCGCGTCCTGCGTCAACAGCGCGACCGGCTCGATGCGATGGGCTATCGGTTTGAACCGATCTCCCAGGACTGGCACCTCGCCAGCGCCTGATCGACCTTGATTCATCACCCATCGGGGCGCTTTCCCGATGGGCAAGCTTCCCACGATTTCAAACGAGGAGCTTCATCATGAGTCGGCATTACTTCAACACATTCCACAAGGGATTTCCCATCATCGTCGTGCTCGGCTGGGATCGGCCGATGCGATATTTTTTCCTGACCATCGAAAAGCCTGCCGAGCTGATCGACGACGCCATGCAAGTCGAGGACGACCACTTCCTGTACAGCAATCTGCACGAGGCCGATCCTTTCGGTCATGACCTGGACTACTACCGCGAGGTCTTGCGGTATTTCCAGATCGCCGTGCCGGAGAGCCTGTTCACAGAGGTTCAGTCTGACGCCGAGAGAAATGTCGGCAACCGCCTCGCCAGGCACTTGGCTGACGGTTCATTGACTGAACTGGGGCTCTGAAAGGCCCACATTCCTTATCCCTGATAGGGCATCCACTGTTCTGTGGGCTGTCCTTTACGGGCGTACCACGATCACAGGCGCTTAACGCGTTCGGCATCTGTCGTTGCAGTCGCCTGAAATTCCCGTCCACCAGTCTTCGGACTGACCCTGCATTGCAGGTTTTCCACGCATGCGTGCGCGTCTGGCATTGTGCCGGCCGTCGATGTCGCTTGCCCAATCCTCAAGGAGATAGACATGCAACTCGCATCTCGTTTCGCATCACGTTCCCCGATACTGCGTGCAGATCATCCTCTGTCGGATGACCAGATTCGCGCAGTCGCTCCCTCCATCTTTGCGGATACACCGCATGGAAGCCGCTCCGAACGGTACAGCTATATACCGACCGCCGCTGTTCTGGCGAAACTACGCAATGAAGGGTTCGAGCCCTTCATGGTGTGCCAGACCCGTGTGCGTCATGAAGACCGTCGCGAGTTCACGAAACACATGCTCCGCCTTCGCCATGCAAGCCAGATCAACGGCAAAGAGGCGAATGAGATCATCCTGCTCAATTCGCACGATGGCACCAGCAGCTACCAAATGCTGGCTGGCATGTTCCGTTTCGTGTGCCAGAACGGTCTGGTGTGCGGCGATATCGTCGGTGACGTTCGTGTGCCCCACAAGGGCAATGTCACAGACCATGTAATCGAAGGCGCCTACGAGGTCCTGAGCGGCTTCGACCAGGTGCAGGACTCCCGCGAAGCCATGCGAGCGATCACGCTCGATGATGGCGAGGCGGAAGTCTTCGCAAGGTCGGCCCTGACGCTCAAATATGACAGCGAAAGCAAGGTGCTGCCGATAACTGAAAGCCAGGTTCTGGCGACACGCCGGTTCGATGACAATCGCCCGGATCTGTGGTCTGTGTTCAACCGGGTACAGGAAAACCTCGTAAAAGGAGGTTTGTCCGGTCGGACTGCCACTGGGCGTCATCAACGCACGCGCGCTGTGCAAGGCATCGATCAGAACATCCGTCTCAATCGCGCACTGTGGCTGCTGGCCGACGGCCTGCGGCAACTCAAAAGCTGATCTTCGCGGACTGCGCCGATTTCGGGCAATGCCCGCGGCTTTCACCCATCGCTCCTGACGGAGCATTCCTCACCCCCAGGGGCTGTACCAGCCTCACGGGCTGGTGCTGTCCCTGAACCTTTCAAAGGACACCACCATGCCCGATACAACATCTTCGCAACCGCTTCTTCGCATTGACGAATGCCCCGACCTGATGGCCGACGGCTATATCGGCGACGAAGGCGGCAACCTGATCTTCCTGTCCGTATGGGCACGAGATACAGCCATTCAGCAGTTTTTGGCCCGGCTCACGCTGGGTCGTGACGACGATGGTCTGGATCAGTTCCACCTCATCACCGACGCAGGCGGCTCCGTGCCGGTTTTCGTCGGTAACGTCGACAGGCTGGAGAAGCGCTCCACGCGCCTTTTCCGCCGCACGTTGTTCGGCTCGATGGTCAACCTGTGGCTCTTCGACCAGCGCTGCGTCAAGCCCGACAAGGCTAACGCCAGCGCGCTGACGCTGTTGCCCAGGGACTCAGGCCACCGGCTTGATCGCTTCTGGACACTGGTACAGGAAACCTGCCCATTGCCACTGCTCGATCACTGGCGCGACATCGTGCTGGAGCTCCTGACGGAGCAATCCATGCTGGCGCGTCTTCCCATGGCTTACGGGCCACTGGAAGGGCATCGCCTGGCGCTGGATGTCCCTGTGCTCACGAAGGCACTCGGCGATCTGATCCGTAACGGCACCCTCAGCGCCACGGCGCATGAACTGGCTTCCGGCATGCCCTTACGGCGTATCGCCTGAAGTCTCGCAAGGGCATGCACATGCTGCATGCCCACTCATTTCCCAACCAGAATCAGGAGATTCACATGGCTCTCATGTTCCCCAGGCTTGCCCGCAATTTTGCGAAAAACGGGTACTACCCAACAGACGAACCCACGCTGGAGCGGGCGCTCAACGCGTTGGCTCCGGCCGCTGGTCAAGTCACCATCATCGACCCTTGCGCGGGCGAAGGCGTTGCCATCGCCGAAGCTGCGCATGCGCTTGGCCGTGATCTGGTGTCAGCTTATGCCGTCGAATTCGACGAAGAGCGCGCCAGACATGCCCGAGGGCTTGTCGACTATTGCCTGCACAGCGACCTGATGGACACGTTGATCAGCCGGCAGAGCTTCGGCCTGATGTGGCTCAATCCTCCCTATGGGGACCTGTCCAGGGATGCCGATGGCAACATCGGCTATCAGGGGCAGGGCCGCGCCAGGCTGGAGAAACTGTTTTACCAACGCGTCCTGCCGCTATTGCAATACGGTGGCGTACTGGTCTTCATCATTCCGAGCTACACGCTGGATGCCGAGATGGTGGGCTGGCTGACACGCCATTTCACCGGGCTGCGCATCTATCGTGCAGTCGAGCAGCAGTTCAGGCAGGTGGTGATCTTCGGCACCCGTTCACGCCAGCGCGATCTGGCGAGCGATGCCAAAGCCATCCGCAACCGGCTGCTGCAGATCGGATCAGGTGATACCGAAGCGGAAGAACTGCCGGTCGAATGGTCGTTCGTCCCGTATTCCGTCCCGACCATGCAGGCCGAGCCGGAACAGTTCTACCGGGTCACCATGGAACCGGAGCAATTCGCCGCCGAAGTTCATCGCCTGCAAGGGCTGTGGCCGTCCCTCGATACGCATCTCGGCGCTTCGCAGCAATCGCTGCGGCCTCCGGCCCGTGCCTTGTCTCACTGGCATCTCGCCCTGGCGCTCGCCGCCGGTGCGATTTCAGGTGTCGTGCGCTCCAGGTCCGGCAAGGTGATGGTCGTCAAAGGCGATACCCACAAAGAGAAGTCCACCGCGGTCGAATACAACGAACGCGATGACGGCTCGATCGCCGAAACGCGCATCCTCACAGACAAGTTCGTGCCGGTCATTCGCGCATGGGACATGACACCCGGCTCCCCCACTCGGGGAGAAGTGCTCACCATCCGCTGATTCCTCATCCCCCCGAAACCAACGCCTGGTTCAGGTGCTGGCTTTACCTCTTCATCAACGCAACAGGAGCAAGCCATGTCCTTCAAACTTTTCCCACGCCAGCGCACCGCGCCGGCCTCCATTCCCCTGTTCTCCAGCGGTGCCCTGACGCTCAGCGCCAAGGTTCAATGGCTGGACAGCACGGGGCTGGTTGATCCCCATCGTTTCCTGCATCGCCATCTGCGTGGTGATTGGGGCGATCTCGACGACACAGAACGCCGCGCGAACGATGCCGCTCTTCGCTCCGAAGGCGCCCTGACTTCGCGCTATCAAGTGACGCCGCGGCTGTCCCTGCTGGTGACCACCAACGCGGACCACAGCCAGACCGTGATCCAGCTGCCCGAGGAAACCGGGCCCCACTGACGAAGAGCATCGTCAGCTTTCTCACCCAACGGGGTCATGCTGCCCCGCCAGGGTGTCATGACCCTGCTCAACAATCAGGAGAAAAAGATGACATCCAACGACAGGTCCAGTGATCGCCGCCGTTTGCTGTTTCCGATCGGTGCTTTTATCTTCAGCGAAGGCGTAGACCGTCTGATGCGGGAAGGCCGGCTCGATCCGATGCCTTACTTCCAGCGTCACGTCCGTGGCGACTGGGGCGATGTGACGGATAACAAGTGGCAGGAAAACAATGCCGCCCTGGCGTCCGGCGAGCCTCTCGGTACGCTTTACATCGTCACCCGTGAACTGACCATCCGCATCTTCACCGAAGCAGACCGCAGTGCGACACATGTCATGCTGCCGTCCGAATCCTGACGCGCCAACGCGTCATTCCTCCACCGCCGCGGCCCAGTAACCTCTGTCGCCTGCATCATCCACCCACCGGGGCCATTCACCCCGATCGGGTGCCATGGCTCTTCATTCCCTATGGAGTCACCACCATGGCATATGAAGCACTTTTCAATAGCGTTGTCCCGCAACCGCGATTCCTGACCGGGCAACTGGTCATGACCGGCGGCGTCGATGAACTGGTCCGCGAGGGCCGGCTCAATCCAGGCCCTTATCTCGCACGCCATCTCGGTGCCGACTGGGGCGATCTGGACGACAGCGACTGGCAGTCCAATGACACAGCCTTGCGCACCGGCGAGGACCGCCTGTTTTCGTCCTACCAGGTCGAGCCTGACCTGAAACTCTGGATCATCACCGAATGGGATCGCAGCGTCACCACGCTGCTGTTGCCCGACGAATACTGATCTTCATGCGGCTGCTGCCGCCGCTTCTCATCTTCCCACCCAGGGGCATGTCCATCGCCCCACAGGGGGAGGTGCATGCCCCGTTCTATTTGGAGCATCACCATGTCCCTCGATCTTGAAACCATCCCCGATTCTGCCGTGCAGGGCGATTTGCCTGAAGCAGAGTCCTCACCTCTGACCATCAGCCTCAACGATTTCGTTTCCGAATTCGGTGACGAACTGCTGGAAAGCCTCAACCGCGCCAATCCTCCGGTCTACACCGGGGAAGCGCGCCCACATCGGCAAGGGGTTCTGTCGCGTCTCAAGCGGCAGCCATTCCCCGCGCAGGCCGAAGTCATCCATGCTGTCAGCGAGTTGCTGATCGATCGTGGTGAACGCGCCGCAATCATCAACGCGGAAATGGGAACGGGCAAGACGCTGATGGCAATTGCCGTCGCCGCAGTGCTCAACGCCGAAGGCTACCGCCGCACGCTGGTCCTGTCGCCGCCGCACCTGGTCTACAAGTGGCGGCGGGAAATCCTCGAAACCATCCCCGGTGCAAAGGTGTGGGTGCTCAACGGCCCCGACACGCTGGTCAAATTGCTGAAGTTGCGCGAGCAACTCGGCGTACCGGCCACCGGCCAGGAGTTCTTTGTTCTTGGCAGGGTCAGGATGCGCATGGGCTTCCACTGGAAGCCCGTTTTCACCCGTCGCCGCACGCCTGGCGGTTTCGTCGGCGCATGCCCGCATTGCGGTCACGTTATCACCGATCTCGATGGCGAGCCGATCAACACGATCGAGCTCGAGGCGGAGGAGTCGCGGCGCAAGTGCAGCCATTGCGCATCCGCGCTGTGGACGTTGATGCGCCCGCGGTCTCTTTCATCCACCGACCAGTCCTCGGCAGTGATCAAGGCGCTCAAGCGTATTCCCACCATCGGGGAGGCCACGGCCCAGCGGCTGATGAAGAAGTTCGGCGAGTCGTTCCTGGTTTCTCTCCTGGGCGACAACCTGTTCGAGTTCATCAACCTGATGGACGAGAACGGTGATCTTGTGTTCTCCGACCGGCAGGCCCAGCGCATGGAACGTGCAATGGCCTCCATGGAATTTGGCTTTGGTGAAGGTGGCTATCAAGCCAGTGAATTCATCAAACGCTATCTTCCGCAGGGCTTTTTCGATCTCCTCGTGTGTGACGAGGGCCATGAGTACAAAGGGTCGGGTTCCGCACAGGGACAGGCGATGGGCGTGCTTGCCGCCAAGGCTCGCAGGACCCTGCTGCTGACCGGCACGCTGATGGGCGGCTACGCGGACGATTTGTTCGCGCTGCTGTTCCGGACGCTGACCGGGCGGATGATCGAAGACGGCTACCGGCCCTCCAGGACTGGCAGCATGACGTCGGCTGCGATGGCCTTCATGCGCGAACACGGCGTTTTGAAGGACATCTATTCCGAAAGCACCGGCACGGCGCACAAGACGGCCAGGGGCACCAAGATCACGGTGCGCACCGTCAAAGCGCCTGGCTTCGGGCCGAAGGGCATCCTGCGATGCGTGCTGCCGTTCACCGTGTTCCTGAAACTCAGGGACATTGGCGGCAACGTGCTTCCTCCCTACGAGGAGGAGTTTCGTGAGGTCGCGATGGAGGCCGATCAGGCCGTCGCATATCGTGACCTGGCCGGCCGCCTCACGGCAGCTCTCAAGGAAGCCCTGCGCAAGCGGGACACGACGCTTCTTGGTGTGGTCCTCAACGTGCTTCTGGCCTGGCCGGACACGTGCTTCCGCCCCGAGACGGTCACGCATCCCCGCACGCGGGAATTGCTGGCCTTCACACCGTCGCAGTTCAACGAGCTGGAAATCACGCCAAAAGAGCGTGAACTGATCGACATCTGCAAAGCAGAAAAAGCCGAAGGCCGCAAGGTCCTGGCCTATACCGTCTATACCGGGACGCGGGACACCACGTCGAGGCTGAAGGTTCTTCTGGAACAGGAAGGTCTGAAGGTCGCAGTGCTGCGTGCAAGCGTGGACACCTCACGACGCGAAGACTGGATTGCCGAGCAGCTCGACCGGGGCATCGATGTGCTGTTGACCAATCCCGAACTGGTCAAGACGGGCCTGGATCTGTTGGAGTTCCCAACGATTGTCTTTATGCAGTCAGGCTGGAACGTTTACACGCTCCAACAGGCCTCGCGCCGATCGTGGCGGATCGGTCAGAAGCTGGCCGTGAAGGTCATCTATCTGGGCTATGCGGCCACGTCACAGATGACGTGCCTTTCGCTGATGGCGAAGAAGATCCTCGTCTCGCAGAGCACGTCGGGCGACGTGCCGGAGTCCGGCCTGGATGCGCTCAACACGGATGGTGACTCCGTAGAAGTGGCGATGGCAAGACAACTTGTCGCCGCCTGATTCAACTCCTCATGCCGGCGTCCCATCGGGGCGCCGGCCTTCTCGTTTCTTCCACGTTGTAACTTCTGGCCGACATAGGTATCGAACCGCTGGACTCGGCTGCAGATCGCCGACTGGTGAGATGGATGCTATTTTTCATCTGCACAGGAGGTCAACCAACTGATGAAACCTTGATCTTGATCGCTTTGATCCAGTGCTGCGTAGTAGAAGAGTCGAAGATGGTGATCCTCGTCAATGGTGAGTTTGGTGTACTCGAACGCAACAGTCCCATAATCCACGAGAGATAATCGCTGCCAGCCCATATTATGATTATGGATGGTCTGCTCTTTCCACCACGTTTTGAAATCGGGCGATACCTTTTCTAGTTCCTTGATCAAGGCACAGATATCAGGCTCTTGCGTCGCCCGGACAAAATCTCGCCGGAACTCAGATAGGAGATGGAGGGCTTGGTCCTCCCAAGGGCTAAATAGTGCCTGAGTCGCAGGATCAGCGAATACCATCCAGAGCAGGTTCCGACGTTCAGGGGCGTGCTTTGAAAAGTGGAAGACCTGGTCAGCGGCTTGATTCCACGCCAGCACATCCCATCGAAGATTGATCACGTAGGCAGGGCGTAGCGCCAGGTCACCCATCAGGCGGTGGACGACTTGCGGTACGACACACCATGTCTTTCCTGGTTCTGCGGGAGGACGCTGCTGGCTTAGCAGATAGAGATACCGGCGCTCAGCGGCGTCCAGCTTCAGGACCCGTGACAGATTATCCAGAAATGTCGCCGATACGCTGATATCACGCCCTTGCTCCAGCCACGTATACCAAGTCAATCCGACCCCGGCCAATGCAGCAACTTCTTCGCGTCGCAGACCGGGCGTACGGCGGCGCCCACCAGCCGGAAGGCCAACATCGGCCGGATGTAAGCGCTCGCGCCGACTACGCAGAAAGTCGGCTAGCTCTTTTCGCGTGCGCTCCATAGTTCGGGTAGTGCCCATCCCATCACCCTTAGTAATAGCATAATCAGTTAGATTGTAATAGTTAAACAAATTACACACAATGGGCGCGACTTGCCGGAGAGGCATTTAAACGCCTTCAGGCAACCATTTGAAAAGAATGAAAGACATGTAGTCAGCACCAGGGGGAAATGACCATGCATCAAAGTTTGTTGAATAAAACTCTGAGCACTTTGAGGGCGTCCGGACAATATCGATCTTTTGTGACGTTGAACCGAATTTGCGACCAGTATGGGGATGGAGTTGGTGGTCGGCCTAAATGCCTGACTGACGGGAAAAGAGGTGTCGCTTTCTCTTTAAACTGCAACTGTGGGGCGGTACGTGTGTCGCCCCGCTTCCATTAATCGGAAGTCAATGATGTCTAACTACAAAAAAATCTCGCCAGTCTATCTCATATCCTTGGGGGCTTTTGCTCTGGGGATGGCCTCCTACGTTACTGCTGGGCTCCTGCCTATGATAGAAACGGCCTTTTCCGTACCCGTTGCGATCGCAGCGCAGTTGGTCACAGCCTTTACATTGGCATACGGACTGGGCTCCCCTATCTTTGTGGCGCTGTTACCCGCGCATCTGCAACGGACTGGATTGCTGTTAGCCCTCGGGTTGTTTGTCCTGGCCAACGCTGCCAGCGCTCTATCTACCGATTTCACGATGCTGATGGTCTTCCGCGCCGTCGCCGGTATCGGCGCAGGTGTCTATCTGGCGATGGGTATTGCTGCCTCAGCAGCCCTTTCACCTCCTGATCAGCGAGGGAAATCGATCGCCGTAATCATGGGCGGTATGGCAAGCGGAACAGTGTTGGGTGTTCCTTTGAGCTTGCTCCTTGCAGAACAACTCGGTTGGGAATCGGCACTATGGTTGGTCACGCTCTTGGGGGGCATTGCTTTCGTAGGATTGTTTGCCCGCCTTCCGGCATTGCCAACGGTACAGGCAACTCCACTCAAGGCCAAGATCGCGCTGCTCACAGATAGCCACGTGGTAGTCATCCTATTGGTTTCCCTGCTCGCGGCGATCTCCAGCCTGGGAATGTACACCTTCCTCGCTCCACTGATAGCTGCTGCCGAACTGGGCTCACCTCACTCCGTTACGCCGTATCTTTGGGTATGGGGAGTTGGGGGGGGGCTGGGCAGCTTCCTGATCGGGCCGCTCGTGGATCGCATCAAGGGACCGACGCTGACGTTGTGGATTATGGCTATTCTGGCAGTTGCTTTGCTTTTACTGCCGGCCTCTTTGTCAACAGGTCCATGGTTGGTGATGCTTCCTATCGCTGTTTGGGGTGCCGTAGGCTGGGCGCTTCAGGTGCCTCAAAACAATGAATTGATCAAAGCTCGTGAACAACAGGGCGATGGCAATTTAGCTGTGGCACTGAATGAATCTGCGCTTTATCTGGGCAGCGCGCTTGGGGCTGCATTGGGAGGGTTGTTGCTTCTCCAGCAATGGCCTGCATGGATGTTGGCGACCAGTGCAGGCGCAGTGGCTATTATCGGCGCAATACTTCAACTACTTAACTTACGCAGGAGGCCTTAATTGGCCTCTCCGCCATAGGATCAGGATAGTCGTCGGCGACCATTTCCCACGTTGACAATCCTGAGCTATGCGAGCGCCCCGTTAAATCGCCCAAAGAAATCGGTCGAGGGGCGCTCCCCTTTGTTGGATGATGCGCACATTGAGAAGCGCGATGGTGTCGGTTCCACGCTTTAGAGAGCCGACACATGCAACCATTCAGCCATTTTCATCGCCATCTGGCGGGCTGCGGCCTGTTGATCGCAGCCGTATTGATAAGCGGTTGCGCGACGACAGCACCTCCGCCTAAGGCCGCCCCTGTCGCGAAGCCGGCGATCGCACCGGCGAAACAGAAGCCGGAATTCGTACCTGTCGTTCGCTATGGCCGTTACACACTGGTCGAACTGGCGCCGGCCTCGGCACAGCAAGACCTGTTGCTGCAGGTTGTCGATGTCGCTATCCCCGACACGCGCAGCGCGACAGTAGGCGATGCGCTGCGTCACGTTCTGCTGCGTTCCGGCTACCAACTTTGCTCGGTGGGCGACATCACCGCGCTCAACTCATTGCCGCTGCCCGCATCCCACTATCGGCTGGGGCCGATGCTGCTGCGCGATGCCTTGCTGACACTGGCAGGTCCAGCCTGGGATATGAAAATCGATGATGGCGCCCGCCGGATTTGCTTCAACCGCGTTCAGCAGCCGTCATCGAGTCAGACCCAATCGCCCCCACAGTCAGCTTTGAAGACTGTTGGTCATGTCGAAAGACGTCCGCTCACAACGGAGGTGCGGCCATGACCACCATCCCTGGCTCTCCCCGTCGCTCGCGCGTACCGCTGCTGCGCGTGGCCACCATCACCTGGGTCTTGCTGATCAGCACGGGAGCAGTGGTGAACCACGTGGCGTTGTCCAACCTTGCCACACAGGCAGGCGGCAGCGCACAGAGCACGCAAGTCGCAGCCCTGGAGGCCCGACTGGCAGAACTGGGTCAGCAGCTCGAAGCGCAGCGTCAGCAGCCCGACACATTGACGACCACACAGTTCGAGACCGAGCGTCAGGCCATCGAGCAACGGGTTTCCAGGATCGAGCAGGCCCTCGGCGAACGGCTGACGGTCGATAGCCTTGCCCCGTTGCATAGCCGCATCGAGCAACTGGAAGCCCGCCTGGCGAAAGCCGCTCAGGTCGTGCCCGCCCCAACCCGCACGCGGAAGAACCAGGCCTCCAGGCCCAAAGCGGCGGTTCCTCCATTCAAGGTTGTTGGTCTCGAAATGCGCGGCGGTGAACGCTTTCTGTCGATCCAGCCCGTGGGGGGACCTTCCTCGCCACTAACCAACGTTTTGCGGCCCGGCGAATCTGAGGCTGGCTGGCGGCTGGAAACCATCGAAGACCGCACTGCCGTGTTTCAGAAAAACGGCCAGGTTCTTCGCGTGGTAGCGCCATAGGAGGGCCAGATGAACCGCAAGATCCTTTCGCTCGCCCTGGCTATCAATCTGGCCGTTGGCGTCATCTCCCCCGTCGCAGCACAAAACACCCGCACATCCGCATCCCCTGTTGTACCTGGTCAGGAACAGACGACAACCGCGAGCAACAGCGAGGAGCAGAACGCTCGCGACTGGGGATTGCGCGTGGAGGAATGGACACGCTACCGGGAGGTGATGCGCGGTCCGCTGGGCATTTATTCCCCCAATCTCGATCCGCTTACCGCACTCGGCATCGAGGCGCGCTCAGATGAAGAGCGCCGGCACTACGCCGAGTTGCAGGTTCAGGTCGAAGCGCGGCGTGTCGAGAAAACACTGGCTTACCAGCGTGCTTATGACGCTGCCTGGCAGCGCCTGCATCCGGGTATTCAGCGTGTCAATCTGCCGGGGGCCAACCAGACTTCCAGCACCGCCGGCGTGCCGGGCGATACGAACCGGTTGGCCGTATTCATCAAGGATGGTTGTGACCCATGCGGCCAGCTTGTCCAGCAATTGCAGACCTCCGGGGCCGAATTCGACCTCTACATGGTCGGCAGCCGCCAGGATGATGCCCGCATCCGCGATTGGGCCAGGCGTGCCCGGATTGACCCCGCCCGTGTTCGTAGCGGCTCCATCACCCTCAACCATGATGCAGGGCGCTGGCTATCGCTGGGCCTGCAAGGGGACCTGCCAGCCGTCGTGCGGCAGGTCGGCGGCGAATGGCAAAGGCAATGAACCGCTATGCACGCCTGCTCGCGGTTCTGGCCGCCTCGTTCGCCGGAACCGCACTCGCCAGGGCACAGGAAATTCCGCCTCCTGCCTATCAGGTCGCAGCGCAGCGCGCGGACATTCCGTCCCCGGTTCTCTATGCCGTTGCGCTACAGGAGAGTGGCTTGCGGCGTGGGGGCCGACTGGTCCCATGGCCCTGGACCCTGAACGTCGCAGGAACCGCCCGCCGCTTCAGCAGCCAAGCCGATGCCTGCGACGGCCTGAGCAAAGCGTTGCGCGAAGTCCCGCCAACCCGCATCGACGCGGGGCTGGCTCAGATCAATCTGGGTTACCAGAAGCATCGCTACAGCCGCCCCTGCGATCTGCTCGATCCGTATCGCAATCTCGCGATCGCGGCCGAAATTCTGCGTGAACAACATACGCCGGGCGAAGACTGATTGCTCGCCATCGGCCGCTATCACCGCCCGGCAGGCGGCGCACCCGCCGCGCGCTACCGACGCAGTGTCAGCCAGCACCTGGCGCGCGTGATCGGTCCTTCCCGTGCTGATGCTTCCATCAGGAGGAGTACCCCATGAAATTTCCATTCCCTGCCTGCGTCGCGAGGCCGATTCTTGGCATTGTGCTATGTGCCGGTGGTGTGCCAGCCCTTGCAGGCGAGCCGCCTCTCGTGGTGGTCGAGGACCATGGAGGCAGGTCTGCCTTGCCCTACTACCAGGCGCTGGACCTGCCGCCACGCCAGGGTCAACCGGGCCCGCCGCGGATCTCTGAGCCGCCGTCCGCAGGCAAGACTTTCAGCGAAGCCGATATGTTGCCCGTGCGCTCTGAGAGGCTGTCGCCTGGCGATGAACCTCGCAGGGTGATCCAGGCACCGGGCCTGACACCCGTTTTCCTCATCGGTGATGACGAGCGCTCACGCGCTTGGCTGCTTGAGCGCAAGGCAGCGCTGCACGAAATCAGCGCCATCGGTCTTGTGGTCAATGTCGGTTCGGCGGAAGAACTGGCAGGACTGCGCAGGCTAGCACCCGAGCTCACTTTGTCACCGGTATCGGGGGACGACCTCGCTCAGCGGCTCGGACTGCGGCATTACCCGGTCCTGATCACCCCCACCGGCATCGAGCAGTGAGAGCGCCATCATGGCCCAGCCTCATGCGGTGGAAGTGCTGCTGCGGCCAGCGGTGGAGCTATACACCGTTGCGGTTTGCGCCGGCGCCGCGTTGGTGTGCATGGTGGCACCCTGGTCGTTGGCGTTAAGCCCGTTGCTGGGCTTCGGCAGCGCTCTGGCATTCCTCGTATTCGGTGGCATCCGCTTGCGCGAGGCGATGGTCATCTTGCGATACCGCCGCAATATCCGCCGCCTCCCTCGCTATGTCATGACCAGCAGGCAGGTACCGGTTAGCCGGCAGCGCCTGTTTATCGGCCGTGGTTTTCGTTGGGACCAACGCCACACCCACCGGCTGATGCAAACCTATCGACCGGAGTTTCGGCGCTACGTCGAACCCACGCCGATCTACCGTCTTGCCCGGCGCGTCGAAGAACGCCTGGAGTTCGCGCCGTTTCCGCTTTCAAAACTCGCCCGGGTGATTGCATGGGACAGCCCGCTGAACCCCGCGCGGCCGCTGCCCCCGGTGGGAGGCATGCCACGCTTGCACGGCATCGAGCCGCACGAGATCGACGTCACCCTGCCGCTCGGCGAACGCGTCGGCCACTCGCTTGTGCTGGGAACCACCCGCGTCGGCAAGACCAGGCTCGCAGAATTGTTCATCACCCAGGACATCCGTCGGCGCAACGCCTCCGGTGAACATGAGGTCGTCATCGTCTTCGATCCGAAGGGTGACGCAGACCTGTTGAAGCGGATGTACGTCGAGGCCAAACGCGCCGGGCGTGAGGGTGAATTCTATGTGTTTCATCTCGGATGGCCCGACATTTCGGCCCGCTACAACGCTGTGGGACGCTTCGGCCGCATCAGTGAAGTGGCGACCCGCATCGCCGGGCAGCTTTCCGGGGAGGGCAATAGCGCTGCATTCCGTGAATTTGCATGGCGGTTCGTCAACATCATCGCCAGGGCCCTGGTGGAGCTGGGGCAGCGGCCGGACTACCTGCTGATCCAGCGGCATGTCGTGAACATCGACGCGCTGTTTATCGAATATGCCCAACGCTACTTCGCCAGCCATGAGCCGAAGGCCTGGGAGATCATCGTTCAGTTGGAAGGCCGGATCAACGACAAGAACACGCCCCGTCACATGATGGGCAGGGAGAAGCGCGTGGTGGCGCTCGAACAATATCTGTCTCAGGTGCGCGTGTACGACCCCGTGCTTGATGGCTTGCGGTCGGCAGTGCGTTATGACCGCACCTATTTCGACAAGATCGTCGCGTCGTTGTTGCCGTTGCTTGAGAAGCTAACCACCGGCAAAACAGCACAGCTGCTCGCCCCCAACTATTCCGACCTGAACGACCCCCGGCCGATCTTCGACTGGATGCAGATTATTCGCAAGAGGGCGGTCGTCTACGTTGGACTGGATGCCCTGTCGGATTCGGAGGCCGCGGCGGCGGTCGGGAACTCGATGTTCAGCGATCTGGTGTCCGTCGCTGGACACATCTACAAATTCGGGATTGATGACGGCCTTCCCGGCGCGGCAACCGGGGTGAAAATTCCCATCAACGTTCACGCGGACGAATTTAATGAATTGATGGGCGATGAGTTCATCCCCATGGTCAACAAAGGCGGCGGCGCGGGCCTCCAGGTCACGGATTATACCCAGACGTTAAGCGATATCGAAGCACGCATCGGCAACCGTGCCAAGGCTGGCCAGGTCGTCGGTAACTTCAATAATCTCTTCATGTTGCGGGTACGTGAAACCGCCACCGCAGAACTTTTGACCAAACAGCTTCCCAAGGTCGAGGTTTACACGACTTCGCTCATGAGCGGCGCCACCGATAGCTCGGATATTCGTGGCCAGACGGACTTCACCAGCAACACCCAGGATCGCGTCACCGCGACAAGCGTGCCGTTGATCGAGCCCGCGCATGTAGTGTCTCTGCCAAAAGGGCAGGCATTCGCATTGCTGGAGGGCGGTAACCTGTGGAAGATTCGAATGCCCTTGCCGGCGCCTGACCCGGACGAAGCGATGCCGAAGGATCTGCAACAACTGGCGGGCTACATGCGTCAACACTATGTCGAGGCCGGCGACTGGTGGGAAAACCAGGGACTCCCCGGCCTTCAGGATGAACCCTTACCGGACGACCTTCTCGACGGCTTCCGGCACATTGCCACAGCTGAAGATGAGGCGGCTTTGCCATGAGCGATCCGGCCGCGACAGCGCAACGCCAGCAGAACCGCCAGCAAGGGCTGATCGCAGGCATCATCACGCTGCCGTTTCGCCTCTTCGGCGTGCTGTGTGGCTCGCTCCTGCTGTGCGTCGTGATCGAGTGCGTGGGCATGCACCTGTTCTGGCCTGAACAGGGATGGCGGCACGCGCAGGGAATGCTGGACTACGAGCTGGCCCAGCTCTCCGGCCACTTCACCCGCAGCGCTCTGGTACAGGAGCCGGGGCGCACTGCGCATTGGCTGGTCGAACAGGCCTACGACTGGATCTTCGTCAAAACCGGCCTGCTGGAATGGATGCGCAATGCAGCGAACCAGGCCAGCGCTCCCAGCAATGGAGCAACACGGGATTTTCGTTACTACATCAGTCAGGCATATGTCTGGGTAGAAAGCTACCTGATCGCTGCGGCTTATACGACCCTGGTGTTCATCGTGCGCTTGCTGGTGCTGGTGCTGACCTTGCCGCTGTTCCTGATGGCAGCCTTTGTGGGGCTGGTTGACGGCCTCGTACGCCGCGACATACGCCGCTTCGGTGCAGGACGCGAATCCGGTTTCGCCTACCATCGAGCCAAAGCATCGCTGATGCCTCTGGCTGTGCTGCCATGGGTGATCTACCTGGCGCTGCCGTTGAGCGTGAGCCCCTTACTCATCCTGTTGCCCAGCGCGGTGCTGCTGGGATTGGCGACAGACATCGCAGCCGGCAGCTTCAAGAAGTATTTGTAGGTATTCCCACGATCAAAACTGAAACTCTGCTCCGCAAAAGCTGATCGATAATAACGATCAATATTTAATTATTGATCTGCAAAACCGGTTATGAAAAGAGCAATACTTCTGCCATGATTAAATTCCGCCCGGCACTTCAAAGAAATGGAGGCCGGGATGGAATAAAGACTGACCAACACCATGGAAATCCGCCCGCGCTGTCATTGGCGGGCTTTTCCCTTCGGCGATTGATGGCTTTTCCTGCAGATAAACAGAACACCAGCAAGGAGGCAGAATGCTCATTTTGACGCGTCGTATCGGTGAAATCATCCGTATCGGGGACGATATCACTGTCACCGTTCTTGCGGTCAAAGGCAGTCAGGTGAAGTTCGGGACCTGTGCGCCGAATGACGTGAATATTCACGAGAGGAAATCTATGAACGAATTCACGCCAAAAGCGTCTCGGCTCTCTCCGGGAAGAACCTCTATTGATGGAGGGAGCGTTGGGCGTCGATCTGTTCGATCAGCGCAACTGTGCGACTTCCCTCAACGCGGCCGGATGCTCTCTGCTGCAAACACCTTCGCGGTGTTCGGGCGGTTTGAAGGCCTGCCAGCCCAGGTTGTCCAGGGAACATGACTATCCGGACTTTGCCTTGAGGACAGCAAACTATCTCGGCTCGGTGCTAGAGCCAGTGGCAGGCGTCCCGGTGTTCCTTCCCTGGTCGGTGTCGCCATCGATGGATAGCAAATCCAGCGCGGACAGCAGTGCGTCGCCTTCGACAGGACCGGGCAGGACAAGCGTGCGGCCGCTTTGGTTGTCGCTAAGCTTCAGCGTCGGTGTCGCCGCGACGCCTTCACGCGAACCCTCGTTAGCCTGCGCCTGAATAATTGCCTCGGTACGTGTGCTGTCGATGCAGGCCTGCATTGCTGGCGTGAGCGAAGGGTATTGAACGTTTTCAGGTATGCCGGCCCCGTCGCTGCGGGTTTGTTGATAGATCCACGTGACCGCCTGCCAGAACGCGGCGTGGCCATCCACCTCTCCTGCGCATTCGGCCAGTTGGGCTTGTCGTGAAGCGGCGGGCTCGTGCATGGGAAGCGGCAGATGGTGCCATTGCAGGTTCGTCTCGGGGTTTCGATCAATCCATGCCCTGAGCAGCGGATAGTAGCTCTTGCAGTATGGGCATTCGAGATCGGCATACAAAACCAGCGTAAAGCGCGCGTCGGCCCGGCCGTAGCGCCATGGCGGTCCCGCGTGAAAATTTTGCGAGACAGCGTTGTCCACATGGATCTTCGCAGGTGAGCCGGATTGGCTCGTCAAGTACCAGATCGCCACAAGCAAGACGATGAGCGCGAGACCCATCAGGGGCCCCAGCATGCGGCGAAAGCGAAAACGAGAGAAAAGAGAAGATTGCATGACAGGCTCCTGACCGCTCGCCGAAAGGTCCGGTTGCTTCACACCGGTTTGTCGCCACAGTCGAACACAACCGTCCCGTTTCTGTTGCAAACAAAGCGAACTTCAACGAACCGGGTTGTCGATTGGCCCGGCGCGTCTATCTGGTGACGATGCGAGAGGCCTATGCCTGAAATTGCCCGGTGTTGCGGCTTCGGGGTCAAATGTCGACGCTGCCTGATTTAATTGCGCTGCGATTCGCGTTTGGACCGGGCCATTCAATATATTTTGAGCATCCAGTCCCGGTCATCGAGCCTGACCGCGCTGAAACCTCACAAAGGCTAGAAGGGGAAAATGACGCTGAGAGGTGCGCCTTCTGCCTGGGCGGCTTGTGATGAGAATCACCCGCTCCTGTTATTACTCTAACACCTGGAACATCCTGCATTGAGGTGGACTACCTGAGCACAGATAAGATGCCCTGGATAGCTGGAAATACACCCGGCTGGTGCGCGATCCCTTCTTAAAGTGGAAGACTTTGTAGTGACATTACAGAATTAGTTGAATTGCTGTGATGAATGGGTTTGAAGAAGGGGAATTCTTTAGATGCTTGATGGCAGCTATGACAGCCTGTTAGTGCTGTTCTCGTTGGCGGTTGCCATCTTGGCATCCTATACCACACTGATTGTCGCAGGCCGGATCAGGACATCTTCTGATCGTCCCGCCCGATGTTGGTTCGCGGGCGGTGCCTGCGCCTTGGGGATCGGGATTTGGTCCATGCACTTCGTTGGCATGTTGGCCTTCGAACTGCCGATTGACCTTGACTACGACTTGCTGATCACGCTGTTGTCACTCCTGTTCGCAGTCGCCGTGTCTGCCTTTGCTCTCAGGATCTTCAAGCAAGAAACGTTGACCCACTGGCGACTTGCCGCCGGCGCCCTGGTGCTGGGTGGAGGGATGGCGGGCATGCACTACACGGGCATGGAATCCATGCGGATGATACCCGGCATCGTCTATGACTCAACATTGCTGGGATTGTCTGTGCTCGTAGCGATTGGCGGGTCTGCGGCGGCAATTTGGTGTGCCTTCATAGTGCGCCGATACTCTGCGAAGGTGCAACGTCTTCGTCTCGGCGCGGCTACTGTCATGGGCCTGACGTTTGCCAGCATGCACTATATCGGCATGGCAGCAGCGGGCTTTCCGATTGGCAGCATTTGCGGCGCTGTGCAAGGCGGTGTGCATGCACACCGGTTCGCGCTGACCATCATTTTGGCTGCGCTGGCCATAATGGCCGTCGCGCTGATCGTTTCGGTGCTCGATCAACGTATGGAATCCCGTACGGCACTGCTGGCAAAAGAGCTGGCTGAAGCCAATCAGGAGCTGACGTACCTCGCCTTGCATGACAACCTCACCAGGCTCCCCAACCGTCTGCTCCTTGAGGATCGACTGAACCAGGCCATTGAGCGGGCGCGCCGCGAGAAAAGCCGCCTCGCGCTGATGTTCATGGATCTGGATGGGTTCAAGGCGGTCAACGATGCCTACGGTCATCTGCTGGGCGATATGCTCCTTGTCACGGCTGCCGGACGCATTGTCGAGAACACCCGCAGCAGTGACACCGTTGCGCGCATCGGCGGTGACGAATTTGTGGTCCTGGCTCAGGTGGACGAACCAACCGATGCCGGAATTTTGGCCCGCAAGCTGGTGGCCGCGATCGGAGAGCCGTATCGGGTGAACGGGCATGAGCTTCATGTATCAACCAGCATCGGCATCGCCATCTACCCTGGTAACGGCGAGAACCAGGGCGAATTGCTGACGAATGCCGATGCGGCGATGTATCACGTGAAGAGAACAGGTCGCGACGGCTACGGCTTCTTTGAGGCATCGATGATCGCCAACGCGCACGGTCAGGCGCAACTGCTACAGGACCTGCGCTTGGCGCTCAAGCGCAACGAACTGGCTCTCTACTACCAGCCCAAGTTCACCGCTCCACACGGTCCGATTACCGGCCTGGAAGCGCTGCTGCGCTGGAAGCACCCGGTCCGGGGCATGCTCGCACCGGCGAGGTTCCTTCCGCTGGCCGAGAAAACAGGGTTGATCGTTCCTATCGGCGAGTGGGTGCTGAACGAGGCATGCCGGCAGATGGCCGCGTGGCGGCATGAAAGGCGTGAAGACTGGACTATCGCGGTCAACCTGTCGGCGGTGCAACTCATGCACCCGGGGCTGGTCGACGCTGTGCGCGGCGCCCTGGCTCGTCACGAGCTGGAACCGCATCGGCTGGTCCTGGAGATCACCGAGTCGACGGTCATGCGTGACGTCGATAGCAGCCAGGCCATCCTTCAGAAGCTGCATGACATCGGTGTCCGCATTTCCATTGATGATTTCGGGACGGGCTATTCCAGCCTGCCGCACCTCAAGCACTTGCCGACCACGGAACTCAAGATCGATCGCTGCCTGGTGCACGACCTTGCTTGCGGCACAGAGTATGCGGCCATTGTCTCGGCCATCGTCGCCCTGGGACAGACGCTTGACCTTCGGGTCGTAGCCGAAGGCGTGGAGACGGCCGAGCAACAGGAACTCCTGACCAGCCTCGGCTGCGACACCCTTCAGGGATATCTGCTGGCGTACCCCATGCAGCCGGATAGAGTGGTTGCCCCGTCGGATATCGACAGGGTGTCCAATAACAGGCCTGCGGCGCAGGATGGAATGGAGCTGGTCTGACCGGCGACTCAGCAGGAAGACGCCGGCCAGTTCCCGGTTCAGTCCAATGCGTCCAGCGGTAAAGAGTTGATCCCGCGCGCCAGGTCGATTTTTTCAGCAACCTTAAAGGCGGCATCGAGTTCGCTGATGCCGTACTGCTGCATCAGCTGGTAGCGTTCCGCTTTCTCTTCCGGCTCAGTCATGGCGAGCGCCAGGTACAGGCTGGGCGGGACGGCTCGGAACAGCAGTTCCATCGACTTGGACAAGATCACACCTTCCGTGAACTTTCCGGCCTCCTTACTGGCCGAGAGCATCAGGGCTTTCTGCGACGGGTTCAGTTCGCGGAAACGGGCGATCTTCTCTACCTCGTCGGGCGGCATGCTGAGGCAGACCCACCATTCAATCATGTTGAGCATGGGTTCCGCCGCTTTCGGCAGGTCGTCGAGGTTCTGGGTGGCGAGCCAGTACCAGGCGCCCAGCTTGCGCCACATCTTCGTGATCTTCACGACATAGGGCGCGAGCAATGGGTTCTTCGTGATGATATGACCCTCATCGGTCACGTTGATGATGGGGCGACCGAGGAACTGATCGCGTTCAGCGATATTGTTGACCGTGTTGATGAGGCTGATATACGCGATCGAAAGCTGGGCGTTGTAGCCCTCGCGTGCGAATGTCGCCAGGTCAACGATGGTGATGTCCGCCTCCGTCCATGGCGTACCGGGCCGGTCGAACATTTCGCCGTCGATCCCCTGACAGAACATGTCCATCGCATCCGACATCTCCAGCAGACGCGTGCGGCGCGTTTCAGGCAGCGTTGAGTCACGGCCACGCTCGCGCAGCGCATCGCGCACGTCGCGGGTCAACACCGTGCGTTTCTCCGACACACAGCGTTGTGCGGCCTCAAGAATGCACTGACGGATCAGGCTGCGATCGGCCCGCGTCATGCGGGCCTCCTCCTTGTCCTCGCCGCCTGTGATCATGAGCCTGGCAGTGATCTCCAGTTCGCCCAGTACGTCACGCTGTTCATCGCCTTCTGTTAATTCCTCTTGCGCGGTGTCGTCGTCCAGCGCGTCCGCATCCAGCGTCTGCACCTGACCTGGCGTATCGACCAGTCGCCAGGCGTCGGCAAACGGTGCGAGGCTTACGCCGGCGCCGGGCGATAACTTGACGCGGTGCACGGTGAGGCCCAGTCGTGCCGCGAAATCACCGAACAGGCCGAAGCTGTTGCCTGCTTCGACAATGAACATCCGCGGGCGATAAATCGCAGTGATCTGGTTGAGGATGTTGTTCAGTGTGGCGCTTTTACCCGAGCCGGTGGGCCCGAACAGGAACAGGTGCGCGTTCATTTGCCGATCGAGCCGGTTCAGCGGATCGAAGGTGACGGTGCCGCCGCCGCGATTGAAGAAAGTGATGCCGGGATGGCCGGTCCCCTGACTGCGCCCCCAGACCGGGGCCAGATTGGCCGCGTGCTGGGCAAACATGAGCTGGGTGTACCACTGCCGTTTGTCCTTGCCGGGGTCGTAGACGCAAGGAAGCCAACGCAGGTAACTGTTCAGCGGTGCAACTTCGTCTTCCTCACGAACGGGCTGCAGGCCGGCATTGAGCAGGACATTGCCGAGCTGAAGGCCACGCATATCGAGATCGGCCAGGTCGCGGCCGCGCAGATAGAACGCCAGCGAAGCGCGATAGAGCTTGTGAGAACTGCCGATCAGGCCACGTGCCTGTTGCACATCCTTGAGCGCCTGTTCCGATGCCAGGGTTTCGCCTACCGCTTTTTTCGCCAGATGGTTCAGATGGGCTTCGAGAATGTCCTGGGGCGTGATCACCAGGGTGAGGCATAGAGTGGTGTCCTCCGGCATCTGGTCGAACAGGGCGTTGATGGCGTCACCCCCTTTGCGGGTTTCGCCGGTCAGATGGCCGGTTGCCGGTGGCATGCGTAAGCGGTCGAGCACGATGGTGCGATGGGGCATGCCGTCGAAGAACCACAGGCCGTTTTCGACATCAGACCTCGGCTGGCCGAAAAAAAGCCGCTGCGCGAAGTCAGTGCCGCTGGCGAGCTCCAGTTCGCCATCTTCGCTCTCTTCCGGGTAAGAAGCCAGGCGATAGAACCGCTCCCGATCTTCGTCTGTCGCACCCAGCAGGACTGGCCCTGGATTGAACCAGGGCAGCAACCAGGCATGGATCGCCGCGGCGTCGAGGCGATGCGCCTGCACACCGGCATTGGCGAGGCCCCCTGACAGACGTTCGCAGACGACATTCAGTGCTTGCTCGGGGGATTGCCGGCGCCTGGCCGGCGTACTGCCGACGCGTCGATAGACGACCAGCCGGACACGTCGCGTCTGCCCACGCCAGGGCAAGCGCGTGACCGTGCGGTCCTCGAACAGCCCCCCCCTTCCGGGAGACGGTGCGCAGATGGTGGCCGAAGAAACGGAGGTAAAACTTTGTGAACTCGCTTTCACTGGCCCGAGGCTGAACATAGTTTTCGAGCGTGGAAAGATAGCGGTTCCAGTCGGCATCATCCTGAGCATACAACTGGACCACCCACGGGGATTCGTCCAACTCGTCGAAACTGTCCTGGAGCGCGTTTTCCAGCGCATCCCGAACCTGGACCAGCCAGGATGCTTCCCTCCCTTCCGTGCCGATCGGCATCAACTCGAAGAATGCAGCGACGGAAACACCGTCCTCCAGAAGCATGCACCTGGACTCCGGCAGATACTCCACCCACGGCAGCAGGTCAGCAAAGGACGGCGAAACGTCATACAGCGCCTGCTCATCGGCCAGGGTCGCGGGCCTGTGCCTGGCTGTGTCCCGCTTGCCGGGCTCAGGGATTCCGTGCGCCCTCAGTCGCGCAAGATAGCCCTCCCATGCATCCGACGGAGCGCCCGGAGAGGAGCCGCTACCGGCCTCTGTCGCCGTAGCACGGCGTTTGAAGAACGGTCCCATCAGTAATCCTCAGTCCGTTCGCCCGGCATGGCGTATTGCACACGCTGGTACAGCGGGAAGACAGTGGTATAGCCGGGGATGGGCGCCGGATCGGTGCCCGCGAGATGCGGAAACACGTACATGGTGAGATCGGGGTTTGGCAGGCGCTGGAACTGCCGGTAGATTTCATTTTGTGCCGTGCGGGTATAGCTGGCATTGACCGCTGGTGCAGCCTTCACATCTACTTCGGTCAGCGGGCGGCGCAGCGATTGTCTTGCGTCGAGCAACTGTCGAGCGGTCTGGCCACCGTGGGCGCTGCCGCCGGTTTCCTCGTTCCAGATGTCCATCATGGTCTGTCCATCGTGAGGTAGCAGCTTTTCCTTGCTGGTCGAGCAGCCGCCAAGCGCCATGGCAATGACCAGCGCCGCCAGGCCGTTAATCCAGATCCTGTGCATCAGACGCACCTCCGAGACGATGATCGACCTTGCGCCCTTTCGGGTCGTAATCGATGTTGAGGGGTTGTTCGAGATGGACCGCGACCTTGGCGCCGGGTTTGACGTACACCGCTGCGAACGCCTGGCCATAAAGCTTGTTCACCCACTGCGACATGTCCTGGACGCCACCGGCGAGGATGCGGCCCATCGCTTCGTTGCCGGAAATGCCGACCGTACCGAGCGAACCGTTGTTGTTGGCGACCACCGCCACGCTGCCGTTGTCGGACTTGATCAACGAAGCGGCACCAGCCCCTGCAGCGGTGATCAATGCCTGTGTACCGAGATATTGTTGGGCATTGCTGCGTCGTTCACCGCTGACGCAAGGAATGCCGTAGGGATCGCTGATCCAGCCAAGGCCGCCTTGTGTGCTGCTTTCATTACCATTGCTGTTCTGCTGACTGTTTCCGCCACGCTCACCGCCTTCAGGTACGGTGCGGATGGTGCCGTCATGAAAGACAAAGGTGACTGAGCGGATTTGCCCACGTACACAAGAGAGCGTCCAGTCACCCGATGCCGTTCCACTGACGACCGCACCAGCGACATCGGGTATGTCGATACCATTCGCGGTAAGGTTGTCCGGGCCAATCAAAACTTTGAAGGGGTACGGGTCGTTCACAGTTCCGTCGACCGGTACGCGCCCGATCAAGGCCGTCATCGAAATCGAACCCATCAACGTGGCATTGGTTGGTACGGTATAGACTGGCTTCGCTGTCGAGACACCGGCCGCCTTGTTGCCCGCATCGGCAGCCGCATCCGCCGTCGATTCCAGCGTTTTCTGTGCCGGGCCGAAGCTGGTCGGGAATGTGATGTCACCGGCTGCGCCGGGGCTGCGGCTCTTGCCGTCGCTGCGCGCATCTTCTGGCTCGATCCAGCGTATCCCATCGGCACCGATCCCGGCGCCGTCTCCGGGTTCAAGGCCGAGTCCGACCGGCAGCTCTGCATGGCCGTTCTTGCCACTCAGGCTTTCGAACTGGCGCTGCAGGTCCTGCAGCAGACCCTGGGTTTGCTGGCGTTCGCTGGCGACCTGGTCGCGATCCGTCTTCAACTGGTTGCGCTCGGCTTCCAGGGCGCTCTGGATGCGGCGATCAATGGCACCCTCGCGTTGGCGCAGGCGTTCGTTCTCCGCCTTCTGGGTGTTGTTGTCGGTCAGCGCGGTCTGCAACTCGGTGCGCAGCTGCCGGACCTGGCCGACCAGGGTCGCCACCGTGTCCTGCGGCGTATCACCTTCAACGCCAAGTGCCCTGACTTCTTCAGGCGTGAGCTGGGCTCCACCATCGCGCGCGGGCTGGCTCCCGCCGCCGGAAAACAGCTTCACGCCGACAAACACCAGCAACAGCGCCATCGGGATCATCAGCCATTTGAGCAGGCCATTACCGTTCATGGCGGCCTCCATTCTTGCTTGCCGGTGTTTTCGGCTCTGGCAGGTTCAGCGCCGCATTGACGGGACTGATCGTTGGCAGCAGCGATTCAGCCAGGCCATGTCCTTTCGTCACCAGATATACCACCGACGTGTCATCGGGCGTGCCAGCCGGCCCCAGCGTGCTGTGCTGGAACGCTCCTGTCATGAAGTCGCCCTGCAGCTCGCGTGGGTCGAGAGACAACCAGCGTTCCGAGGTGTTGGTGAGGCGCACGGCCGTCACCCACAGGCCATCGAGCCTCCAGGCGGCGAGCGCCCGGGTGCGTACCGGCAGGGTCGGCAACAAGGTATCCAGCGGCAGGTTGCGTTTCAGATTGACGCGCGTGATGCCGGATACCGGTTCGACAGTGCGCAGGGGCGCGTACAGGTTCTGCGCGGCATAGCGCGTCAGCACCACGGGTACGGGCGTCTCGCGATCTGTGCGGGACACCCCTTCGTGCGTGTCGTCATCAGCCGTTGCTGCCGCTTTCAGGTCGCCATAGCGGGTGGGCGCAACCTCAGCCTCAACAATACGCACAGGCTCCAGCGGTGGCTGACCGGCCGGCGCAGCTTCGGCAGTGATGTCAATCAGGATCAGCGCGCCGCTATCGGCGTCCTGCAATTGCAGTCGCGTGGGCTCGATCGGTTCGCTGGCGCGCAGGTAGATCGCCCCACCAGCGCTCTGGACACGCAGGCGGCTGGCCAGCGATGCCGGCACGCCGACGCGGACGTTGCGGTCGATAAAGACAACGCGTTCCTGATCCACATGCAGGGACACGGCCAGTGGCAGTCGTTCCCAACGCAGAATTTCCAGCGCCTGGGCCGCGGTGGGCAGTCCCGTGGTCACCAGGATGCCGAGGAGATAGAGGAGGTTTTTCATGGCATGTCTCCCAATGGGCCGCCGGGGCCGTCGGATGTTGCTCCGGTCGGGGGCACAGGGTCAGGGGGGGTGATCCGCTGCGGCGCACCGCTGTAGCAGTCGATGGCCAGACCGAATGGGTTGCGTTCCGGATCGACATCCGAGCGCACGACCTTGAGGGGGTAGCGCACCAGCGCGCGCTTGACCTGTTCGGAGCCGTAGTATTCGTCCGCCGTCACATCCAGCGTGACGATCCAGTCGCGGTCCGAGACGGTCTTGACGCGCAGCGTTGGGTCTTCGCCATAACCCCGGCCAGGGATCTCGTAGATCCCGCGTACCCGCTGACGAAGTTCGCCGGCCGTACGGCGAGATTCGTAGTCCTGGCGCAGGAAGCTCTGGCAGGATGGCGTGAAATAAGGCGACAGCACATGGATGTTGCGGGAATAGTCCTCATCGCCATTGACGGGCCACCGCTGGAGCTGCTGCCAGATATAAAATGAGAAGGCATAAACCGACTCTGGCGGCACTTCCCACCATTTCCTCGTGCTGCCAGAGCGCAGGTCCGGCGGCACGTGAACGGTCAGGTCGCGCGGCGCGTTCCACCAGCCGATGCCCATGACCAGGGCTACCAGGAGTAAAGCGCCCGCGCCCAGGCGCAGGGTCCTGATATGCGCCTGCAGATGGGTGATCTCGTTCTTGAACCGGCTCATGGGGCGGCCCTCCGCCTTGTGGTCCAGTAGCCCGAACGGGTCACCAGTTCTCGTCCGCCGACAAACTGGGCAAGACCCGGATGCCGTCGCGCGATCCACCATTGGATCTGCCGGTAGAGCCAGGTGTCGGGTCTGCCACGTTTCTGTCTGCGCAACATGCCGCCGCCGGCAAAGACGCCGGCGGCGATGCCAAGCACGATGGCGGTGGGCGCGATAGCGATCATCGAGAAGACGATCGCCAGCGGAATGCCTACCGACAGGCCGGCCGCGCCCGACAGGCCTGCGCACACCCATAGCTCATCCGCCGTGAGGCCGCGAACGACCACGGGTTGGCGGTTGAGGCGATGCGGCAGGAACGCTACCGTTCCGTCAGGCCGGACGTCCTGATTCTCAGGCATGCTCGTCCCCTCACAGAACGCCGGTGGCTTCGGTGAGCAGCCAGATACCCACCACCAGGAGGACCGCGCCAACTGCCACGGTCAGGCCGAACTGGCCCCAGGTTTTACGGCCCGTGTGGATTTCGGCATAGGTGCCATAAGCGTGATAGCAAACGCCGACGAACATTGATGCGACCACCAGCAAGGCGATCAGCATCACGATGTCATAGCCGTAGTTGCGCAGTGTATCCATGATGCCCGAGCCCGTGCCGCGTGACGGGTCTTCAAGCGTGGGCAGGCCCTGGGCCTGGGCGAGCGAACTCAGCATGGTAAACGCCGGCAGGGAAGCCAGGGCGGCGATGCGCGCGGAGCGGAAGGGATGCGAAACCGGATTCATGGTGTGAGCCTTTGCGTTACGAGAGGAGGAAGAAAGTCAGCACGACGTACATCGCGACAAAACGCACCGCGACGCCGAGGAACTGACGCTGGGTAATCCGCTGCTCCGACCAGCCGACATAGGCGGCACGGAGCGCCCACACGCCCCACAGCAGCAGGACCGCGAACACAGCGCCGACCAGCACGACGGAGACAGCGGATGGGGTGAAGCCGCCATTAGCCTGAAAGGCGGTTATCTGGCTGGCATTCATTTCTTAGGCTCCTGTTCGGAGTCCTGTCGGTAATCGCCCTGCAATGCCACAGGGTCGCGCGGCTGGGCGCGCTGCGGCGTCAGGTAATCGTCAATGCCGGCCCGCATGCGTCGCAGGTCAGCCGTGAGACGCGTGTAGTCGAAGTGATAGCGGGCACGCTCCTGCGACGCGGTTGCAGCGGACTGCTTCGCGAGACGATCGAGCAGGTCCAACTGGCGAACGACTGCCGCCAGGTGCTCCTTCTCATTGCTGTCGTCGGCCGCGACGGCCGGCAGAGCCGTCGACAGGCCGGCAAGCAGCAGTGCTGCGAGTGTGCTGTGCCTTGCAAGTGCCGGGCGGTAGGACCGTGCCATCGTGCATTCCCCGTTGATGCGTAATGGCTTGATGCTGCGGCGGCGAGGATTTGAAAGCCGCAACCAATGAGGACTGCCGGCTCACCACATTCCTGGGATGCCGGCGATGTGCGTATCCGCAAGCGCCCACGAGGTATCGGTTGCCGTCGGCTGTGGGTGGTCGCCGGGGCAGCAGGAATCGAATGCGCTGTGCTCGCCTGTGTTGGAAGCACAATCGCAGCGCCCGGGGAAAAGATGTTTGGACTGGAGATAAACATCCCGAAAGGAATGCTAATACGGAAATTTCGCTCCCCTGGGAGTGCTTATTGAAAATTCAGTCGAAGAATGCAATAATCGACCTCATGAAAACACATAAACCGAATAGTCACTCCGATGAGAGTGATAAAGTAGATGTTCCACTGCCGTTGCCTGTTGAGCGCGCCATCCGCAAGCTCGGCAGCGACGTCGCGCTTGCACGCAGGCGCCGCCGGATTTCGCAGGCCTCGCTGGCCGAGCGAATGGGTGCATCCGTGTCAACCGTCCGGCGCATGGAAAAAGGCGATGTGCGCGTGCCCATCCACTTCTTTGCCCGCGCCCTGCATGTCTTCGGTGAGATACAGGCGCTGGCCGGCCTGCTGGATACGGCGCGTGACGACATCGGCCTGACGTTGATGGACGAAAACCTGCCCAAGCGTGTGCGTAGCAAACCGGGCACGTCGGGGGCACTATGAAATCCGCTGTTTCGATACGTCAGCAGATACAGGTCTGCATCGGCAAGGCGGGCACGCCGGTCGGCACTCTCGTCTACGTCAAGCAAGGCCGCCGTGAAAACACTACTTTCGCCTACGACCAGGGCTGGCTGGCAAGCGCGGATGGATTCAATGTATCCGCGGACCTCGGTCTTCACTCCGGGTATCAACCCCGCAGAGCGCCCTCAGCGCATGATTCGGTCTTCCACTTCGCCATTGCCGATACGGCTCCGGATGCATGGGGACGCAGGGTCATCGCGCGGGACCATGCCAAGCGCCGCAGGGACAACGCAGCACTTGCCCCGTTGACCGAGCTGGACTACCTGCTGGCGGTTGACGACTTCAGCCGGGTTGGCGCCTTGCGTCTGCGCGATCAGGATGGCCGCTATTGCAGGACTGTCGATGATGGCAGGCGTAACACGCCGCCGCTTCTGGAATTGCAACGCATCTACAGTGCCAGCCGCGCGGTTGAGCAGGGTCAGGAAAGCACCGAGGATCTGCGTTACCTGCAGGGCAAAGGCACGTCTCTTGGCGGCATGCGGCCCAAGAGCACCGTTGTCGACGAAGATGGCGCGCTGGCCATCGGAAAATTCCCGAGCGTGGGGGATACGCGTAGCGTGACACGCGGAGAAGTGCTGGCCCTGTGTCTGGCACAACGTGCCGGCATCGACGCTGCGTCTGCCCGCATCGTGGAACTCGACGCCATACCGGTCGCGATCATCCGCCGCTTCGATCGCGATGGTGCCGACGGGCGCATTCCGTATCAGTCAGCCGCATCCCTGCTTCAGGCTTCGCGTGAAGAAGACCGAAGCTACACCGAGATCGCGGACATTATCCGCTCGCTGGGGCATTCGCCGACCGCAGATGTGCAGCAATTGTGGCGGCGCCTGGTCTTCAACCTGCTGATTACCAATGTGGATGACCACCTGCAGAACCATGGCTTTCTCCACGTCGAACGAGGGCTCTGGCGACTGGCGCCGGCTTTCGACGTCAATCCCTTCCCCGACAAGGAGAGGGAATCCAAGACCTGGCTGTCCGAGCAGGATGGGCCGATCACCGATCTTGAGATGCTGCTGGCCCGAAGTGCCTATTTTTCGTTGAGCAGGAACGATGCGCTGGCCGTGCTGGCCGAGGTGCATGCAGCTGTTCTGGACTGGCGGAAGGTTGCGCTCAGTGCCGCGGTGGGGTTGCGCCCGAACGAGCTGGACGATTTCGCGCCCGCATTCGAACATGAACAGATGTCGCTTGCGAAGACACTGCTGAGTTGATCGACCTCCGGACTGAAAAGAGAAACCGACGCACCTGTCGGCTGACCGCAAGCCTCGTCCTGTCGCGGTGAGGGGCATGCCGACACCGTGAGAACCTTCCCGGAGCCTGGTTAACCCGCTCAGAAAAGGTTCTCCAGTCTTCAGGCTGGCATCATTTCCGTCATAAGAAAGCGCTGCTCCACAACTCCCCAGGCAGTAGTGGCCTTAACGATGAATATGTAGGTTTGCGCGGCAAGCACAATGCGGACACGGCTGGTTTCCGATTGTTGACTGACCCGCGGGCACGTTCCGGATGAACTCTGAGACTCCACAACAGCCACCTGTTTCAGGAGTCCGGACATGCTCAACCCGCTTCGCCCTCAATCCGGGCCAATACGCTTTCCATGGGCGGTAGCCAGTGCCTTGTGCGTTGCATTGGGCCTGGCTGGTCAGACGGCCAGCGCCGCAGAAGTAACGGTCTTCACCGACCGATCTGTCACGCTGAAATCGACGGATGGCGCCAATGTCGTCCATCTCGACGCTGCACAGGAAATCGAGGCCAGCCTCGCGGCCGATCTGCCTGCTGATCCCCATCTTGCCCAGGCCATCGTCCAGGGACGCCTCCAGCAGGGCGGCCCCCAGCTGCAACGCGACCTGGCTTCCGCCTGGCAGGGCGTGGCCGATGCCTGGAGCCTCAGCATTTCCACCGTTCCCGCTGTCGTGGTCGACCGGCGCTACGTCATCTACGGTGAGCCGGACGTAGCCAGGGCGGTAGCCCGTATCGAGGCATACCGGAGGGCCCAGCCATGAAGCTCGCCCGTCGTCTCCGCGCCGTAATCGCGGCCCTCATGCTTGGAACCGCATCGTCGGCCTTCGCGCTCAATACGGCGACGATCACAGCGTCGGCCCTGTCTCCCGATTGCCTTGAATACAGGGTCGTCGGGATCTGCTACTGGCTTTTCTGCTCCACCTTCGGCTGCTCAGTACGGACATCGGTAAAAGTTCGCCATTACGTGCCCGATGCTGTGGTTTCCAGCTACGCCAATACTGGTGAGAACCCGTGGGTCGAAGTGCGTGCCATGAGCATGCCGAACACCACCGCACAGGCCGGCGGCGATGGCACGACGAACCAGGACCAGGAAAATAAGCTGTCGAAGTTCAAAAACGCTGACGTGATCGGTCACCCCGGCGGCACCGTCTTGGGCCAGCTCGCCAGCGCTTCAGGCTATTCCTGCGAAGGTGCAGGTACGGCCTTCATGCCGTACCTGCTAAGCACGCTCGACACTGTGGCATGGCGCTATAACGTGCCGGAGGCCGTCTATCCGGAAGCGCTTATCCCTGGCATGCGCGAAATCGGGGGGCGGACCTCTCTCAACCTGTGGGGCGCCGTCTACCCAAGGGGTGGATTCCTGCACCAGAGCGACGACTACAAGAGTGGTGCCGTCGTCGCACAGCGCGCCGGCGATATCGTCACCCGCCGCGGCCAGATCCACGTCTACCAGCCTCTGCTCGCCACTGCGCGCGACGGCTACTGGCCAGCAGGCGAGCTCGTCGAAGGCGACGCCTCCACGGGCAAGTGGCAGGAACTCACCCCCACGATGTCCAGTTCGTGCGCCGTCTTCCCCCATTCGAACCCTCGCGTCCAGGCCCAGCAGGGCGACTATGCCTGGGCGCTCTGGCGGCCCTACAGCTGCTGCCAGCGCCGCGGACAGACTTTTCTCGGCAGCGTCGACTTTAGCGGAGGGGCCGCACAATGACTTCATCCCCCACTCTTTCACTCAGCAAGCACTTACGCCAGGGCCTGCTCGTTTGCGCCCTGACGGCGGCATGCTCTGGCGCTGTCGCCCAGACGAGTGTCAACGAATATGGCCTGCAGCATGGCGGCAGCGTCATTGGCGACGATGTGCTGTACAGCATCGGTGGAGGACGAGCCGTGTCCATGACGGGCGCGGCCAACATGCGCTCGATCGGCGTTGGCGTTGGCTGGAACAGCAACCTCATTTGCGGGGACATGAGCCTCACTACCACGCTGCAGAACCAGTTGAACGGCATCACCAACGGGTTCCAGACCATCATGTCGAACGTGATCCAGAACGCCACCAGTGCGGTCGCTTCGCTGCCCGCGCTGATCATCCAGCGCGCCGATCCCGGTCTCTATAACCTGCTCACCAACGGTGTCCTGCAGGCCAGGCTCGACTTCGACCGCTCGAAACTCACCTGCCGGGCGATCGCGAACAGGATGGCCGACATGGCAGGCGGCCAGCTCGGCTGGGATCAGCTCGCGGAAGGCATGGCACTCAAGAAGGCCGTTGCCAGCACCGATGCGGTTTCCGCGATCGAGGAGGCAGAAAGCAGCAAGGGCAACGAAGGCGTGCCATGGGTCGGAGGCGACAATGCCGGCGGCTCGGGCCAAGCACCTGTTCGTGTGGTCGCTGACGTGATGCGCGCAGGCTACAACCTGGTCAACGGCCGCAGCGTCGATGACAATTCGTCCATCGATTCCGGCAGTTGCGGCGACCGGCTGACCTGCCAGACCTGGACCTCGCCGCAGGCTGCCGTCACCTGGGCCACGCGTGTGCTGGGCGAGCAGGAACAACGCACCTGCGAGAACTGCACCAAGACGCAGACCACGCCCGGCGTCGGGCTGACACCGCTCATTCAGGAAGAGTATGAAACCAAGCTGGAAAGCCTGCAGGAACTGATCTCGGGCAGCAAGTCGATGAGCTTCGACAACCTTCAGGCAGCCAGCAGCAACTCGTTGCCGATTACCCGCGGTGTGATCGAGGCGCTGCGTGACGAACCTGACCAGGACATCCTCGCAAGGCGTCTCGCTTCCGAGGTTGCGCTCGCCAGCGTGCTGGAAAAGGCATTACTGCTTCAGCGCACGCTGCTGACCGGGCGGATGGAGCCGAATGTGGCAGCGAACGAAATGGCCCAGGAGGCGGTCACGCAGGAAAGCAATGTTCTCGACCGCGAGATCAACAACCTCAAGACCGAGCTCGAACTGCGCCGCGAGCTGGCCAACAACTCCCCGATGCAGATCATCCAGCGCCACGGCACCCGGGCTGCGGGTTCGCGTGGCGTGTATCAGGGCGATCCCGTTCCCAATCGGCTTGACGAGTTGCAGCGCTCACAATCGGGAGGAAACAATCCATGATCCCAGCCTGGCTTCGCATGCGATGGTTGTTCAATCGCCGTGTAGGTTTTGCGATCTTGTGGACGACCTTGCTGCTTGTTGTGGCGATCGCCATCAACCTGACGGGCATCCGTGTGCTTGGCAGTATCGAAGGGTGGGAGCGCTGGATGGACGACCATTCGGGCTATTTCCTGGCCTGGCGTCTGCTGCTTTATGCAGGTGTCGCCTGGGGATGGCTCTGGATGCGTAAACGGGTTCTGGCCCGCGAACCCGGCAGGGAATCACACCAGCGCCTCATCCGTGTCGAAATCGCCGGTGTGGTGGCTCTGGCCGTTCTTGAAGGCAGCCTGCTGCTGCAATCCACCTGAGCGGAGGACACGATGACGCTCTACACGTCCGATTATCTGGAATATTACCTGACACTGGTTGGGTGGATCGTTCATAACGGCATCTGGTCGGTCCTGGTCGCCAGCGGCCTGTTTGCGCTTCCGTTTATCGCGATCGTCATTCAGGAATGGCTGAAGGCACGCGCGGAGGGGGCTGACGAAGGCAACAAGGGCGTGCTTTCCTCGATGCGCATCGAAAACCGGGTCTTCGTCGCCATCGTGGTGATCATGTTCGCCGGCATTCCGTTCATCGACGTGGATCTCAACACCATCAGCTTCGACCAGTCCCGCTCCAGCCAGTGCCAGGTGAACGTTCCCGCGCCCAGCGATACGGGTTGGGGCCAGTCATTCACCACGCTCAACAACCAGTCCGCCAAGGTGCCGGTCTGGTGGTTTTTCATGCACTCGATCTCCAGGGCGGTCACCAGCGCCGCCGTCGCGGCGATCCCGTGCGGAACCGACCTGCGGCAGATGAGGATGGACATCGACAACACCCGTATCGACGATCCCTTGTTGGCTCAGGAGGTGACGGATTTCGCACTCAATTGCTACGGTCCGGCTCGGGCCAAGCTGTTCATGAACCGGCCGAACCTCAGTGAGGAGCAGATGGCGGACGTCAGCTGGATCGGTTCCAGCTACTTCGTCGACACCCCCGGGTACTACGACACCTATCGCTCCAGTACGCCTCGCGAATCCTGGCCCTACGATGCCAGTCGTGACGCAGGATTGACCGAAGTGCCGAGCGGCGCCGGATACCCGAACTGCCGGCAATGGTGGTCAGATGGTTCAACCGGACTGCGCGCGCGCCTGCTGGCTCAGGTCGATCCCAACCTGCTGTCGCGCATGGCTAACTGGGCTGGTTTCATCTCCAGAACCGAGCTGGACGATTCCGTAATCCGCGCCATCGCGGCCCCGCGTCAGCAAAAGCTGAACCAGGGTGCCGTCTACACCGATTACGGCGGGCAGATCGAAAAGACCTTGCCGAATGTCGTTACGCGGGCTGCAGGCGATGTGGGGATGGCGGTTGGTGCCTTGAGGCTGTTCCCGGCGATGGACGTTATGCGCCAGGCGCTGCCCATGACGTTGTCGCTCCTCAAGATGGCGCTGGTGATCTGCATTCCGCTCGTACTGGTGATCGGCACCTACGACCTGAAGACCGTGGTGACTGTCAGCGTGGTCCAGTTCGCCCTGTTCTTCGTGGATTTTTGGTTTCAGTTGGCGCGCTGGGTCGATTCCACGATCCTGGACGCGCTCTATGGATGGGGATGGGGCTACAACCGTCCGATGACCAATTTTGATCCGGTGATGGGATTGAACAATGCGTTCGGCGATATGCTGCTTAACTTCGTCATGGCGACGATGTTCCTGGTGCTGCCTGGGTTCTGGCTCGCCGGACTTAGCTGGGTCGGAATTCGTACAGGCTACACGATGCAGGGGCTTATGGAAGGAACCAAGGGCGCCACACAAGCCGGCTCAAAGGGGGCTGGTGCCATTTCCGGCAAACTGAAGTAATCTTCTGCTCAAAGGTCCTTTTCATCCGGATAATCCGGATGGTCAAAATCGTTGTAGAGCACGGGATCGTATCCGGGTGTTTTTCTAAGTTCGTGCAGATCAATGAACGGCCACTCATCTTCCTCTGCATCGGCACCACGGCCAGCTGACCAGGCAACTGCAACAGCGAACAGGAGTAGCAAGGCGAGCCAGAACGCGACGTAGAAGAGAACGCCAAGCAGCACGAGCTTGGCGAGCCACAGGAGAGCCCACGCCACCACCGCGGGGGCACCTTGCGCAACCAGCCACCGAGCAGCCTTCTTCTCAAAGCGGGCATAACCACGCCAGGCACGCCCCATGCCGCTACCGAACCGGTAAGCCCATCGTTTGTTGTGTGCGTGCGTTGCCATGGTCATATCCTCACTTCTCTCTGCTGCATCAGTTCATCGTAGAAACATCTTCCTGTGTCGTTCGCAGACGGTTGGAGGCACTGCTTTCCTGAATCGGGTCACCACAAGGGAGCTATGATCGTCCCCGCTTTTCAAGCACCTGGTTCAACGCTTCCATGGATCGATGACCGTGACGCCGCAGTCCACGAAGTCCTTGACATTGCGGGTTGCCAGGCTGGCGCCTCGCGACTTTGCAATCGCCGCGATCATGGCGTCGAACTGGCTGATCGGCTTGCCCGCCAGTTTGCGTGACGCTGCGATTTCAGCGTAGGCATCGGATGCGTCATTGTCGAAGCCCAGCACCTGTCCGGCCATATCTGAAGCGAAGATGCCGTGGATCGCCTCCAAGAGCGCGGCCTTGCGCTGGCCGTCCGGCAGCAGGCGCGCTCCATACAACAGCTCCGCCCGCGTAACTGTCGAGGTGAACAGCGCTGAGCGAGGTTGCTGTGCCAGCCACGCCAGCGCCAGCGCATCCGGAGCAGGGCGAAGCGTTTCGGACAGAACGTTGGTGTCCAGAACAATCATGCACCAAACTCCGGCGGGTTGCGAATGGCTTCCCGTGCCGGCAGGTCCAGCTCGATCCCGCCCAACGGTTCCACCCGTGCCCGGATAGCCTCGACCAGAGAACTATCGCGCGAAGTCTCGGTCGACAAAGCTGCTCGCAGGATATCGCGCGCCTCATCTTCCATCGAACGGCCATGCTGAGCAGCCTGCACACGCAGACGCGCCTTCAGCCCCTCGTCGATATTCCTGATAGTCATTGTCGTCATCGCCATGGCACACCTCCGTTAGTCATTGACTTCATATTAGTCATTGACTAACGGAAATGCAAGATGGCGACTTTCGCCTCGACATGCCAGATGACAGGGATCGGGCTACCGTGCGAAGTGACAGCGGACGACGACAAAAGGACGTCATCCGTTCCGCATTCCTTCTCGCTGAGACTGGCCCAGCGGGCTATATCAAAGGGTTTCGGCAAGGGCAAAAGGTCGGCAAGGGGCAAGGGAATGGGGCCCAAGGGGAATGGGCCTATCCGGAAAAGGAAAAGGCTTTCTGGCGACCGTAACTTCAGGTGCTTTCATGTTCGCGCTATTCCAACGAAAACGACCTGTGCAGGCCGCTCCCACAGCGCCCGCCACCGCAACAAAGGCCAAAGGGGTGATGCGACCGGAGACGGCCGCCTCGCTGCTGTCCACCGCGCGCCGGCAGAAACTGCTGGAGCACATATGGCAGCGGACGTCGCTCTCACGTCAGCAATTCGCAGTGTTGTACCTCGGTCCACTGGAACGGTACGCTGAGTTGGTCCAGCAGTTTCCGGCATCGGAATCACACCACCACGCCTATCCGGGCGGTCTGCTTGATCACGGGCTTGAGATCGTGGCCTATGCGCTCAAGTTGAGGCAGTCCCACCTTCTGCCCGCGGGAGCGACACCGGAGGATCAAGCCGCGCAGGCTGAGGCCTGGACAGCTGCCACAGCCTATGCGGCGCTGTTGCATGACATCGGCAAGATCGCGGTCGACCTGCACGTCGAGATGAGCGACGGCAGTTTGTGGCATCCCTGGCACGGGCCGTTGCAGCATCCATACCGCTTCCGTTATCGAAAGGATCGCGCGTACCGCCTGCACAACGCCGCGAGTGGATTACTTTACAACCGGGTGCTCGATCGCGAGATACTCGACTGGCTCAGTAGCTACCCGGAACTGTGGACGGCGCTGCTCTATGTCCTGGCAGGCCAGCATGAGCACGCCGGAGTATTGGGAGAACTGGTCACGAAGGCAGACCGCGCTTCCGTGGCGCAGGAACTCGGCGGCGATCCCGCCAAAGCGTTGGCCGCCCCCAAACATGCATTGCAGCGCAAATTGCTGGAAGGGCTTCGCTACCTGCTCAAGGAGGAGCTGAAGCTGAACCAGCCGCAGGCGTCGGATGGCTGGCTGACACAGGATGCCTTATGGCTCGTGTCCAAGACGGTCTCGGACAAGCTGCGCGCTCATTTACTATCTCAGGGAATTGAGGGGATTCCGGCCAACAACACGGCCGTCTTCAACATCCTGCAAGACCACGGCATGCTCCAGGCCACCCCGGATGACAAGGCTATCTGGAAAGCGGTCGTCACCAGTGACGCTGGCTGGACACACACGTTCACGCTGCTTCGCCTTGCACCAGCTTTGATATGGGAAGGCAATGAGCGTCCGCCGGCGTTTGAGGGAACCGTGGAAGTGGTGCAGGACGACACCGCTGCTACGGCGGAGGCATCCCCCACTCCACCCGACGCTGCGGAGCAGCCTTTACCGTCCACGGGCACGGTGCCCGCTCCAGCGCTCTCCACACCAGCACCTGGCAGGCAAATATCCAGCGGGGATAGCGTTGACGCTCTGCTTGATTTGCTCGGGACGCCGGATAGCGCGCCCCCGGCGTCTGTGAATGAACCGGCCGAAACAGGCTCCGGGCTGGAACAGGAGCCTGTGCTGCCATCGCCTGCAGCTCCCTCAGCAACCGATGAAAAAAAAGACGGTCAGGTGCTTCCGTCCGGCGAACACTTCATCGCCTGGCTGCGACAGCATATCAGCACCCGCAAGCTGATCATCAACGACGCCAAAGCTCTGGTGCATACGGTAGCTGACACGGTCTATCTGGTCAGCCCTGGCATATTTCAGCGCTATGCCCAGGAGCACCCGAATATTGCGTTCCTCGCCAGACAGGAACAAATCGCCGACTGGCAATGGGTGCAGAAACGCTTCGAGAGGCTCGGATTGCATCGCAAGCAGGATAGCGGCCTCAACATCTGGACCTGCGAAGTGACTGGGCCGAGGAAATCACGTCGATTGCACGGCTACCTGCTGGAAGATCCCAAAGCAATTTTCGTGGATGTTCCGCCGAACAACCCCTACCTGACCGTCGTCTTTCAACCGGGATAGGGGGACCAGCAAAGTCTGTCCGCCCGTCCCCCACCACCCGGCATGCGGGCCTGGGCAGGGCGGCTCGAACGATGCAAGTATTGTTCATCATCTGATGATTTACGTTCCACGCTTCCTCCCGCGCCGGTCGCCCTCACTCAGTTGCGCTTACTCCGTTCGTTGTGACCAACTTGCGGCGGGCCTTGCTCCTGCAGGTGCGCCCATGCCGGGCGCACAAAATAAAGACGCATCCAGACAATCGGATGCGCCTCCTGCACAACGGGAATCACTGTGTTCGAATGTAAAGCAGAAGAACTGGCTTTAAAGTCCGCTCCATTCGCAACCGGTTCACTACAGCATCTAGTTTGTTGTTAAACCGCCATCGACGGCGATGACTTGTCCGGTAATCCATGAGGCATGGTCGGATGCGAGGAAAACAGCGGCGTCCCCAATGTCTTTCGGTGTTCCCAAACGCCTTAACGGATAGATCTCGCCCACCATGTTCTGAAATCTGAGTTTCGCATCATCATCAAGCCGAGCAAGATTGTTGTCGAATGCTGTCGTCCGCACGCTGCCTGGCGCAATGGCATTAACCCTCACGCCTTTTTCGCCAAGCTCGAAGGCCAGAGCCGCCGTCCACGCGTTCAGCGCACCTTTCGTCATTGAGTAAGCCGTTGTCGATCTTCCAGGCAGCATCCTGTGCGCGAAATAGGACGAGATATTTATGACTGAGCCCCTGGATTCCATAAGACTCGGCAATAGCTTTTGCGTCAGCAGAAAGGGGGCCTTTATGTTCGTATTTATATGGTCATTCAGCTCATCTTCACTGGTATCCAGGAAAGGCAGAAATCTACCGATGGCGGCGTTGTTGACCAGCACGTCGATCCTTTCCACCCGGGAGCGGATGTGTGACACGCATTCTGTGAGTCTTTCCGTGTCACCCAGGTCGTGCGCGATGGTAATTACGCTCTCCGGATCGCCAGCAATGTTTCTCTTCGCTGCCTCTAGCCGTTCCTGGTTCCTTCCTATCAGGCAGACGGTTGCGCCATGGTTCGCAAATTCTTTCGCAATCCCCAACCCTATGCCTTCACTGCCACCAGTAATGATCGCGATCTTTCCCGTGAGCATCTCAGTTTCCTTCTCGAAGCTATGTCTCTTGGACTCAGTCCAAAAGAAGGTTGGTGATCTCAGTTGGCTATGCTCTGCCGGATTACTCAGACTGGAAGCAGATCATGATGGCCGAACTGAAATCACCCGTCCTCGCTGTGAGCAGCGTTACCCTGCCGCACTGCGCGCTTGACACACGCTACTCGTGCTACTCGGCCTGCAGGGCGTCTCGAAGCGCTTCCGTGTCTTCGTAGATGTGGTAGAGAGTAATGCGGCCATCTTTCACTTTGCAGATCAGGGCCCAATCGCTCGAAAATTCTTTCCCGGTCTTTCGGCTTTTATGGCTAAGCGTCCCATAGAGCGCGGCATGCTCGTCCGCAGCGAAAGAGGATTCGATATCGAAACGTCCCGGTTCCAACAACTCAGCAAAACCACCAAAGAATTGCCTGGCGCCTTCATGTCCGACGAAGGTGCCGTGCAAAGGGTTGTGCGGGTTGGGGCGTGGCCGGGTAGAGATGAAACGCGCGTCGGGATCGACAAGCGTGAGCCCCTCATCCATTCTTCCTGCAAAGATGTGCCCCAGGAAATCCTGAACGATGCTGAGTGTTGACATGGGTACTTTCCTTTTAGTGAGTTGCCAGAGTGATTTCTTCAGAAGCCGGCCAGGACCAGTTTTCCAACCGTCCGGCCGCTTTCAAGCTGCTGATGAGCGGCGCGCAAATTGGCGGCGCTGATCGTTCCGAGGACCTGCGAGGCGGTAGAGGTCAATTGACCCGCGTCGATCATGCGGGACACGGCATTGAGAATTTCTCCCTGGCGTGCCTTGTCGCGTGTAGAGAACATGGAGCGGGTGAACATGAATTCCCAAAGAAAACTTGCGCTCTTGCGCATAAGCAGATTGAGGTCGGGGTTATGGTCAAACGGCACGATGCAGCATAACTTTCCCTGGGGCGCGATAAGGTCCGCCAATGCCGGATAGTGGCGGTCCGGATCGTTGAGCAGCAAGATCAAATCGGGTGCAGGCAGATGAAGGTCGTGAAGCTGGGCTTTCATATCCGCGAAATGATCGATGACCGCATGAGCACCAAGCTTCTGGCACCAGGCTCGCGACTCCGGCCTGGACGCGGTGGCGATGACGTTGAGTCCGGGAACCAGTCGCGCGAGTTGAATGGCTATCGAGCCAACACCGCCGGCGCCGCCAACAATCAGCAGGCTTTTACCTTCGGAGGGATGTTCATACGACAGCTTCATGCAGTCGATGAGCGCCTCCCATGCGGTCAATGCGGTGAGAGGCAGTGCGGCGGCGCTGGATGCATCAAGCGTCCCTGGCCGATGGCCCACGATATCCGCATCGATGACGTGTAGTTCGCTGTTGGCCCCAGGTCTGGTCAGGTCTCCAGCGTAGTAAACCGCATCGCCGACGGAAAAACCGGTCACCTTTTCCCCCGTCGCAACGACTTCTCCTGCGACATCCCAGCCAAGCACCTCGAAACGTCCGTCGTCCGTTTTCCGGCGACGTTGCCGGTAATCGGCCGGGTTGACAGAAATAGCCTGGACGCGCACCAGCAAATCACCGGGCCCTGGTACAGGATCGGGTATCTCCCGCTCTACGAGTGACTCTGGATCTTCCGCGGGAAGCGCTTTAACGACACCTATAGCTTTCATAAAATTTCCTTCGATTCATCAGGTTGGAGATGGTCTTACAAGGCGAGGGGATGTTTCCCTCGACCGTCTTGGTCCCCCAGCCGCGTCAACGACTTGCCGGTGGTGTTGGTGGTTTTGGAGGAGGGCCGAGAACTTTGAGCAGAACGAAACGTGAAATGATCAGCGTCGGAGCGGCAAGGCAGAAGAAGACGGTCACGGTCAAAAATGCTCGGTTCCATGCCACCGCCGCAGCCTGCGCGTTCAGTTGCTCTGCGATTTGCGTCATAGCCGCGGAAGCCGCATCGACTGCCGACAAACCGTTGTTGTGCATGAACCGACTTGTCAAACTTGCAAGACGGTCCTCCAGCACAGCTTCGCCGGAAGTCAGATGAGCGCTGAGTACCTGGGTATTCAATTCAGTCTGCCGCGACACCAGGGCCCCAAGGAACCCGGTTCCTGCCAATCCCCCAAGCTGGCGCGCAGCCGACATCAGCGCCGAGCCATGAGGTATCTTTGGTCCCGGCATCCACATCAGTGCCAGCAGCGTGATCGCGAGGAAAAGAAAACCCAGGCCTGCGCCGCGAAGCAGTATGGCGGGGAGAAGGTCCTCGACACCTGCACCAGCGGCCTGATGCCCGAGAAGCCAGGTGGCGATCATTAAAAGAATGACCCCCACAGGCACCGTCAATATGGGCGGCACTCGTACTTTGGGCAGCAAGTAGGCCGAAATGCACATCGCCAGCACAAAACTGGCTGCCCCCGGAAGAAGCAGTTCTCCAACCTGACGCGAGCTCATCCCCAGAGCGCCCGATGCGTAAGCGGGGATCAGGTAGGCGGTACCGAACAGCGCGAAGCCCGCAACGAAGCTCGCGAGGAACGCCAAGGAGAAGTACGGATGATGAAAGATCGAAAGATCGATCATCCGCAGGTGCGGCGCCTGCACGATGAGCCGCCCCGCCGAAAGTACAGTGAAGGCGACGCCCATGATCGCGTACACCACGATATGGGGTTCACTGAACCAGTTCCAGCGCTCTCCCTGTGTGGAAATATAGGCGAGACACGCTGCGGCGATCGTCATCATCACGACCAGCAATCCATCGAACGGAACGCTTGCTGAGGCAGCACGCAGGCCGATGCGCGTGGTATGCAAGAGAGCCAATGACAGCAGGCCGGTACCGATCGCACCGACGGCAATCCAACGCCAGTCAAAGCTGTCCAGGAGCCAGCCCTGCATGCCTGGTGCCAGCGCAGCGGAACCGGCAGACGAGCCCAATGCGAACAAGAGCTGCAAGCCGGGCTGCGCGGCACGATCAAAAGTCTGGAAAAACAGCGCTTGCGCGGAAACCAGCATCGCCCCGCCCGCCAGGCCAAGTCCCGCGAAAATCACCAGCTGCGCTGACCACCAGGCTGAAAGCGTCGACAGGCAGAACAGCGTCACCATCACAGACACGCCACACGTCATCGTTGCCCGTGTCCCCATCCATCCGCAGATCCAGGGCGCGACAAGAAAGCCCACGATTTTCGCTGTCAGATAGACGATGGTGAGCGATGCGAACTCATCGGGAGTCGTGAAGAGCAGACCGTTGATTTCGCTACGTGCGAAGCTCAATATCGTCGAACCCACCCCGTCCGTGAGCAGGGCTATCAACACGCCGGTGATCAACAACACCTTGCCTCTCAACAGCAATCTGCGAGAGGTTAGCCCCTTCGGCCGTCGTAGCCCGGCGGCGCTACCGATGCCGGTAGTGCTTATCATTGCACCGGGTCCTGTCGGTATGCCGTATGGGCTGTTGGGTTCCTGGTCGTCGCATCTGCGTGGGCATCCACGGTTCGATCATCGATGCGGATCGCAACTCGGGCGCTTAGCCCAGGCACAAGTCGCACCCCTTCCGGCACCTCTGTCAGCCGGATCTTGACCGGAACGCGCTGGACGATCCGCACGAAATTTCCGGTGGCGTTGTCAGCGGGAAGCAGGCTGAAGACGGAGCCAGAACCCGGCGAAATACTGTCAACAACTCCGCTAAACCGAACATCCGGAAAGCCATCGACCGAAATGTGCACCCGCTGCCCCGGTGCTACCTTACCTACATCGGTTTCACGCGGGTTCGCCTCGACCCAGAGAGCATCGATGGGGACCAGGTCCAGCACTCGTGTTCCCGCCGAGACAAAGCGACCGGTCTGAACCACCCGGCTACCGATTACCCCATCAATGGGTGCGCGCACCTCCACGGAGTCCAGATCGACCCGAGCCTCATCAAGGGAGGCTCTGGCTGACGCAAGGCTGGCGGCTACCGTCTCACGCTGGCTGTCCAGATACTCCAGTTGCCGCTCTGCTGTCAGGCGCGATGCCCGTGCCGCCCGTGCTTTCGCCTCCGCCTGGCCAAGGTCTGCGCGGGCGGAATCCACGCTTGCCACGGAAACCGCCCGGGACCCGATGAGGGTGCTGGCCCGATTGAAGGTTCTGCGGGCCAGTTCGAGACCTGCCTCGACCTCGGCGATGGTGGCCTGAGCCTGATCGATGGCGGACTCCTGAACTTTCCTCTGAGCGGCCAAATTGCCCATGTTTGCCCGCGCTTGCGCGACCGCTGCTTCGGCCACGGCCACGGCTGCCCGGTAATTGCGGTCGTCTATCCTGAACAGCAGGTCCCCCTTCCGCACAAGCTGGTTGTCGGTCACCAGCAATTCGACTACATGTCCGGAGACCCTGGGTGCGATCGCGGTAACGTCCCCCTGGACATAGGCATTGTCGGTCCGTACCTCATGGCGAGCAGCGCTGAACCAGTCCCACCCCCAGCTGGCCGCGGCAACAACAAGACCACCGAGCAGTGCGAGACGGACGGCTTTTGTGGCTATGACTTTTCCTGGCATTTTTCCCACCCCTTTGCTCAATCCCGCCAGGAGCCTTAAGGTGCGGCCTCTGAAGAAAGGCTGTCGCCAACGATGACGGAACGCGTATCGCGCGCCAGATTCATCTGCCAGAACTGCTCGGCGACATCCTCCGGATCTACCGATGCCTCATACTGCGCAGCACCTGCTGATTTCTTGACAAATCCATTGACGATCACTTCACCCACATAGATACCGCGCGCAGCAAGCGTCTGCGTCAGCAGGGCTGTGGCCTTGTGCTGCGCGGCCACAGAAACCGACATGGCGCCGAAATCCTTCGCGAGATGGTCGATTTCCGGATTGTCAAAAACCATGACTCCGCTTGTTGCCAACACGGAGCCACTAACTGCCTCCAAATCAGCGTGAACCGCTTGAACGGCCGTCACATATCCCACGACACGCACTGACAATGAGTATGAGAGAAGGTCCGCGGACGTCGAAAGCAAGTCGCCCTCGATGTCGCTAAACGCGTTCCAGTGGAGGATGCCAACTGGACCCAGCGCCTTGCGCGCATCCTCAATGACCTGGCGCACTGCTTCCGCGTTCCCCAGATCCGCGACGAACGCCTTAGCCCGGATACCGCTATCCCGCAGTGCGGACTCCGCTTCCGCGAGACGCTGGGCATTGCGAGCAATCAGTGCGACCGGATGACCGGCCGCGCCGAACCTGCGCGCAACGGCATCGGCGATGGCGGGTCCGTACCCGCAAACGATGATGGTGTTTTTCATGCTCAAGTCCTGTCTGGTGATATAACCAACTACAACGTTGGAGTTGAGCTTAGTGCGTTTTCGGATCAACTGCAACCCACTTCTTTGAACGGGAAGGACACCGAGCGCAGGTATCTGGAAGCGGCTTTGACCGGGATGCCCAATCCGGGGACCTCGTGGCACGGCGATCGAGCGGATTGCCAGGCACGTCGGCGCGAACAAGTGGCGCGTCTATAGGCCATGGCGGGTGTTTACCGGGATGGGCGCGCCCATCCAACACGACCGACTGCGCCCAACTAAAGCCGAAATGTCAATCCGGCCTACACAATAGCCAAGAAACGCATATTAACTCTTAAATATAGACCGATCTCGACTCCAATAAACATGAAATACTTTCAATAATGAATCCAGATCAACTTCTTGACTTCGTGAAGCTTCAATCATAATCTTAACACCAACGTTGCAGTTGGTTATAAGATATTAAATGCAACGCTCTTGTCTCACGTAAAAAGAGCCATTTGGAGCAAAGACTACACATCCTGGCAAAAATGAGCAGCGATTCCATAGTTCGGTTTTCGCGCATAAGTAATAGATCGCTCAATCGCGAATTCAGATAATAAGTGCAACGCTTGGTCATGTGGATGGAGGGACGGTTAGCTACCGATAAGCTATCCTGCT
>NZ_CBFFRK010000011.1:0-72339 GCF_965644245.1 Erwinia sp. V71 | reverse complement strand
ATCACCATGGGTAAAGGATGTTAAAAAGTGTTCACCATGTCCCCGAACACCTGTCTGCAATGTCCCCGGACCGTACACGTTGTGGGGGAGGGGATCAAATCAGCGATGCCAGCAAGAACGTAACCTCCAGCCACATAAATGGAGAGAGGGACTCGGATCGATTACAGCCCCAGTGCCATTCCTGCCAGCAGATAAATATTCAGCGAGACCACAAGCACCACAATCACCCTGCCGCTGTTCTGCATCAGCCGTGAATTGACCATATCACCCATAATTTCACGATTGCCGGTAAACGCCAGTAGCGGCGCCAGCGCCAGCGCAATGCCAAAGCTCAGCAGCACCTGGCTCATCACCAGAATACGCGTTGGATCCCAGCCCGCCATAATCACGATAAAGGACGGCAGCATGGTGACCACCCGCCGTACCCACAACGGAATATGGAAGCGAATAAAACCCTGCATCACCACCTGTCCCGCCAGCGTGCCTACCACCGTGGAAGAGAGGCCGGCCGCCACCAGACTGAGGCCAAATACTGTCGCCGCCGCATGGCTCAGCAACGGGTCCAGTGTCAGATACGCCTGCTCAAGATCGGCAACACCGGTATGACCACTAAAATGGAACGCAGCAGCAGCGGTCGCCATCATCGCCAGGTTTACAAAGCCGGCGATGGTCATGGCAATCGCCACATCCAGTTTGGTCGAGGAGTAACGCTCAGCACGCGTGCCCTGATCTCCCGCCTGGGTCAGTGACGAGTGTAAATAGATAACGTGCGGCATAATGGTCGCGCCCAGCACGCCTGCAGCCAGAAATACCGCATCCGCCGTAGGCAGGGATGGAACTGCCATGCCGTGCAGCAAATCGGTGACTTTAGGCTGCGAGAAAAACAGCTCGACAATATAAGCCGCAGCGACAAACAGCAGCAGACTGCCAATCACCAGCTCCAGCGGCTTTTGCCCGCGGCTCTGCAACATCAGAATCAGGAAAGTCGCGATACCGGTCAGTACCGCGCCCTGCAGCAGGCTGACACCGAGCAGCAGCTTAAAGCCAATTGCTGCGCCGATAAATTCCGCCAGATCGGTGGCCATGGCGATAATTTCCGCCTGCACCCAGTAGAACCAGACCGCAGGACGGGGAAAACGGTCATGGATATGTTGCGCGAGGTTTTTGCCGGTGGCGATACCCAGTTTCGCCGACATCAGCTGGATCAGCATCGCCATCACATTGGCCCAGACCACCACCCACAGCAGCTGATAACCGTATGAAGCTCCGGCTTGAATATTGGTCGCAAAGTTACCGGGATCGATATAACCGATCGCCGCGATAAAGGCAGGCCCGAGCAGCGCCAGCTTGACCTTGCGCACTCCGCGTGCAGCCTGTTCTGCGCTGCGGCTCTCTGACATAGTGGTGCCCCTTGCCTGAAATAAACGCCCGATACCCATACAGCATACGGGTTGTTAAGCGCGACAGAATTCGGTTTTAGTGATTGTTGTGATAGCCGCGACTATAAAGTATAGCCTTTGCTATATAGATAACCACATTATACCAGTGGCAAAAAATGAGCAATCGCTTTGACGATGTGTTAAACAATTTTAACAAAAAAGACGCATCGCACTATTTAGCACCACATCAGGATGTGATCCGCTAGGCTTTTCTCAGCCATACCACGATAGGTAATTATTATAATGTGGTTTTGATCTCGTTTTTACCTTTCGCGTTACATAGAATACACGGCGAAATATAACCTGCCTCAAATTTGGAGCAATCATGTCCCGCATTTTGCACTTTGCGTTAGCGCTGGCTGTTGTGGCGTTACTGGCCCTGCTGGTCAGCAGCGACCGTAAAAACATCCGTGTGCGTTTTATCATACAGCTACTGGTGATTGAGGTGCTGCTTGCCTGGTTCTTCCTGAACTCGGAAATCGGCCTCGGCTTTGTACAAGGTTTTTCGGATCTGTTTGAAAAACTGCTTAAATATGCAGCAGAAGGGACAGGGTTTGTCTTTGGCGGCATGAATGAGAAAGGTCTGGCGTTCTTCTTCCTGAACGTACTGTGCCCTATCGTGTTTATCTCCGCGCTGATCGGTATTCTGCAACACTTCCGTATCCTGCCGATTATTATCCGCGCGATCGGTACTGTGCTGTCGAAAGTGAATGGCATGGGCAAGCTGGAATCCTTCAATGCGGTAAGTTCACTGATTTTGGGACAGTCAGAAAACTTTATCGCCTATAAGGATATTCTCGGCAAAATGTCACAGCGCCGCATGTACACCATGGCGGCTACCGCGATGTCGACGGTTTCCATGTCGATTGTTGGTGCGTACATGACCATGCTGCAGCCAAAATATGTTGTGGCAGCGCTGATCCTGAACATGTTCAGCACCTTTATCGTGCTGTCCGTGATCAACCCGTACCGCGTTGACAGCGAAGAAGATCTGCAGCTGAGCAACACCCATCAGGGTCAGAGCTTCTTTGAAATGCTGGGCGAATACATCCTCGCCGGTTTTAAAGTGGCGATTATCGTTGCCGCCATGCTGATCGGTTTTATCGCCCTGATCTCCGGTATCAACGCACTGTTTGACGCTATCTTCGGCATCAGCTTCCAGGGCATTCTCGGCTACGTGTTCTTCCCGTTTGCCTGGGTAATGGGCGTACCAGCCAGCGAAGCGCTGCAGGTAGGCAGTATTATGGCGACCAAACTGGTGTCCAACGAGTTCGTGGCGATGATGGATCTGCAGAAAATTGCCGGTCAGCTGTCACCACGCGGCGAAGGCATCCTCTCCGTGTTCCTGGTGTCGTTTGCTAACTTCTCGTCTATTGGTATTGTTGCCGGTGCGATTAAAGGCCTGCATGAAGAACAGGGTAACGTGGTTTCCCGCTTTGGCCTGAAACTGCTCTACGGTTCAACACTGGTGAGCGTACTGTCGGCGTCTATCGCCGGTCTGGTACTGTAATCCTCTGCGGGGCCGGGTACTGCCTGGCTCCGCGGCTTTTCCCGCATCCTCTGTCGCCCTCAGTCAACACGCACAACCTCAGCACACCCCATCATTAGCAGGTAAAAACAGGCCGGTGAATAAATCGCGGAAACGACAAATCTCTGCATAAGCAGAATGATGGAAAAATAAGGGAAGAAAGAGAATTTGGTGGAGATAAGCGGGATCGAACCGCTGACCTCTTGCATGCCATGCAAGCGCTCTCCCAGCTGAGCTATACCCCCACATCTGGAATCGTTTTTTCAGTGCCAAATCGTTGGGATGCGATTTGGTGGAGCTAAGCGGGATCGAACCGCTGACCTCTTGCATGCCATGCAAGCGCTCTCCCAGCTGAGCTATAGCCCCGAACCGAAAAACCGTGTCGTATCGACGGACGGCATAATATGAAACAGCCTCCGGGGTGTCAACGGCAAATTCATATTCTGTGGCTGATCGCTGAAAAAGGCGTCAACAACATCTCTGATGACCGAAATTCAGCCGCTTAGCGTGATGAAAATCCGTCCGCGTCCGCCATGTTAACCTGGGGTTAAAAATGGCAGTAAAAGTTACTTGTTTTTGTTAACGGCTCGTGCAAAACTTCGCCCGCTAATTAATTAACCAATAATCGCCCCACTGCCTTATCCCGTGCGCAACACCCGATTCCAGCAGTGGGTACTGGCGCTTATCAACTATTACACAGAGCTATCATGTCTTTGCATACACCAAAAGAAATCGCGGCTATCGCCATTCAGGCGGGCGTGAACAAAAGCCACGCATCGGTCAGCACCTTAATCATTCTTGGCTTCCTGGCGGGTGCGTTTATCGCCATGGGCTTCTTACTGGATATCCATGTTATCTATCAGTTACCGGCAGACTGGGGCTCATTTGGTGGCCTGCTGGGCGCAGCCGTGTTCCCGGTAGGGATCATTCTTACCGTTCTGGCTGGCGGTGAGCTGTTGACCGGTAATATGATGACCATGCCAATTGCCTGGTTTGCCCGTCAGATCAGCGGTTTCGCCGTACTGCGTAACTGGTTCTGGGTCACGGTCGCCAACTTTATCGGCAGTATTGCTGTGGCATACTTCTTTGGTCACCTGCTGGGCATGACAGAAGGCGATTTCCTGAAGAAAACCGTCGCCATCGCCACCGCGAAAGTGAATGCTGACTTTATGCATGCCTTTATCTCTGGCATCGGCTGTAACTGGCTGGTGTGTCTCGCCACCTGGCTGGCGTTCGCCAGTAAAGATGTGGTCGGCAAAATCTTCGGTATGTGGTTCCCGGTTATGGCCTTCGTGGCGATTGGTTTTCAGCACGTGGTCGCCAACATGTTTATCGTCCCTGCCGCGATTTTTGCCGGTTACCTGAGCTGGGCAGAGTACCTGCCAAACTTTGTCGCCGTGTTCCTCGGTAACGCCGTCGGCGGCGCAGTGTTTGTTGGTCTTGCTTATTTCCTCGCTTTCCGTCCTGCCACAGAAAACGCCAGCGTAACCCGTTAAGCCATCTCTCTGCCCTTCGCCAGCCGGTGAAGGGCATTCTTTGCGCCAGATCGCATTTTTTTAACCGTTAGTTATTCCTCTGGCGATTTACTGTAAGATGTCCGCTTAAGTACAACCGTTACAGGGACTGAAACGTGAAAAAGGACTGGTTAACGCCAGAAGAGCTGGCGAAGGTTACGGGCTATAGCCGTCAGACCATCAATAAATGGATTAAAAGGGAGTGCTGGACCACCGCGCCAAAACCGGGCGTTCAGGGAGGAAAGGCGCGTATAATTCACATCGATGAACGGGTAAAGGAGTTTCTGAAATCCACGCGTCATGCTGCTGAGCCTGCCGCACCTTATGTGGTGAATCAGAATCCGCTACCGGGTTTGTTAATGACCTCACTGCAACAGATGACGTCAGAGGAACAGGCGAAACTGTCTGCATTACTTGTCCGCGAGGGTATTCAGGGCATTTTGCAGCGTCTGGGTATTAGCGAAGAATAAAAAAAACCGGAAGCAGACATCTGCTTCCGGTTTTTTATTGCCTGCCGATTACGCCTGGCTTTCGCGTGCTGCGATATAGCTCAGCGCTTTCTCAATACGTGCCACAGAACGCGACTGACCGATAGCCTGAACGGTCACATCCAGTGCCGGAGACTGGCCTGCACCCGTGACCGCCACACGCAGTGGCATACCGACTTTGCCCATGCCGACTTCCAGCTCATCTGCCGCCGCCTGAATCGCGTGATGGACATTTTCGGCTGTCCAGTCCGTGATCGCTTTCAGCTTATCACGCACCACTTCCAGTGGCTGACGCGCGACCGGACGCAGGTGTTTCTTCGCGGCATCCGCATCGAACTCGTCAAACTCTTCATAGAAATAACGGCAGGATGCCGCGATCTCTTTCAGCGTTTTGCAACGCTCGCCAAGCAGTTTCACCAGCTGCGCCAGTTCGGGACCGGTACGGGTATCGATCTTCTCCTGCTCAATATGCCACTGCAGATGCGTCGCAACATATTCCGGCGCCAGGGTATTGATATAGTGGTGGTTCAGCCACTGCAGTTTCTCGGTGTTGAACGCACTGGCAGACTTGCTGACAGCATCCAGCGTAAACAGCTGTTTCATCTCGTCAACCGAGAAGATTTCCTGATCGCCGTGTGACCAGCCGAGACGTACCAGATAGTTCAGCAGCGCTTCCGGCAGATAGCCGTCGTCGCGATACTGCATCACACCGACCGCACCGTGGCGTTTGGACAGCTTTTTACCGTCATCGCCAAGGATCATCGACACGTGGCCATACACCGGCACCTGCGCGCCAATCGCTTTCAGGATGTTGATTTGACGCGGCGTGTTATTGATATGGTCTTCACCACGGATCACATGGGTGATACCCATATCCCAGTCGTCCACCACCACACAGAAGTTATAAGTTGGCGATCCATCGGTACGACGGATGATCAGATCGTCCAGCTCCTGGTTGCTGAATTCGATCGGACCACGGATCTGATCGTCAAAAATAACGGAGCCTTCCTGCGGGTTACGGAAGCGCACCACATGCGGCTCATCCGCAGCATGGTGCTCATGGCTGTCGCGGCAGCGGCCGTCATAACGTGGTTTCTCGCCGTTCGCCATCTGGGTTTCACGCAGATTTTCCAGACGCTCCTTCGAGCAATAGCATTTATAGGCGGTTCCCGCCTCCAGCATCTCATCAATCACCGCGTTGTAGCGGTCAAAGCGTTTGGTCTGATAGTACGGGCCCTCATCCCAGTCGAGATTCAGCCAGTTCATACCATCCATAATCGCGTCGATAGCCTGCTGCGTGGAGCGCTCCAGGTCGGTATCTTCAATACGCAACACAAATTCACCGCCTAGGTTGCGGGCAAACAACCAGGAGTAAAGTGCAGTACGGGCGCCACCGACGTGCAGATAGCCGGTCGGGCTGGGAGCGAAACGGGTTTTGATTTTCATTAAACGATGCCTTATTACGCGGATGCGCTGACCAATGTCAGAAAACAGTAACCTGTATCCTGAATAATTCGGGTTGCCGCCTGGCGCCAACCTGAAAAATGACGGGTACGTACTGAAATAATGTGGCGGTATTCTATCACCTGACGGCGAATCCTCAACGACCTTCCCCAGAGTGCAAACCTGATCTGGCGGAATATCGCACAAGAAAACAGAGGTTTTGCTTAAAACGGCAACATCCTGCCTAAATTTAAGACGAACGATCATTTTCGTTTTAAAAAGCGTTGACTCACTTCGAACTATCCCTATAATGCGACTCCACACAGCGGGGGTGATTAGCTCAGTTGGTAGAGCATCTCCTTTACACGGAGGGGGTCGGCGGTTCGAGCCCGTCATCACCCACCATCACTTAGATGGCCGCAGTGAGTAGTAAGAGCGTTGAAACATGGGCGATTAGCTCAGTTGGTAGAGCATCTCCTTTACACGGAGGGGGTCGGCGGTTCGAGCCCGTCATCGCCCACCATGCTTCAACACAGAATCTTACTCCGAAATGGGTGATTAGCTCAGTTGGTAGAGCATCTCCTTTACACGGAGGGGGTCGGCGGTTCGAGCCCGTCATCACCCACCATTTCGGGTCGTTAGCTCAGTCGGTAGAGCAGTTGACTTTTAATCAATTGGTCGCAGGTTCGAATCCTGCACGACCCACCATATTCAGAGAAAAGCACCCTATGGGTGCTTTTTTTCGTTTCTGTGCACAGAACGTATTCGTGCAGGATTTGAACCTGCAGCAGGTTCGCGTCGAGCGCCAGCGAGACAACGTTGCCGCAGGCAACGACCCGCAGGGCGAGGCCAAAAGCCGAGTCATCCTGCACGACCCACCATTTTCAGAAAAAAGCACCCTATGGGTGCTTTTTTCGTTTCTGCGTCCTCATATTGCTCTTCCCCGCTCTGTAACACTTCATCACACAAAATCGTGTTGTCCGTCACAAATCAATATCAAGTTTTCATCATCAATGCCGATCTTATCAGCCTCGGTATGCGTCAAAACAGCGGCGCTAGCGATACCCGTTTTGGCAGCTCATTACTATATAAAAACAGCAACTTAAACTCTGGGTTGCTGGATTTCATTTAGAGGGAAACATGTGATGGCATCAGTAAAGAATATGAAAGTCGGTTTTCGCCTGGGCGCCGCATTCGGCCTGGTGATACTGCTCCTGGTTATTGTCAGTACCACCGCAGTGATGAAAATCGGCAACATTAACAACAATGTCGACAGCATTGTGAATGACCGCTACAGCAAAGTACGTCTGGCGTTTGAAGTGCGTGACGGCGTCAATGATCAGATTAAATTTCTGCGTGGCATGGTGATTGATATTGCCAACGCGGAAGGCAATGCCAAACGTTTTGGCCAGCTTGATGAAGCCGTAAAAAAAACCGATAACGCGATTAATAAAATTGCCGACCTGCAAACCACAGAAGTGGGTAAGAAAAAAATTCAGGTGGTGAAAGATGTTGCTCAGACCTTCGAAGTTGCCCGCCAGCAATTACTGGCATTGATTCGCGCAGGTAACGAAGCGGAAGCCAAAGAGTTCGTCCTGCGCAAAATCACCACCGCGCAGAATGCTTACCTCGATACCGTGGTGAAATTTGCCGATTCGCAGTCCAGCCAGCTGCAGGATGAAGGGGCACAGGCAGTTTCCGACGCTTCCACCGCAATTAACGTCACGCTGGTGTTCTCACTGCTGGCGATTGCCGCCGCTGTGCTGCTCGGCTTTTTCCTTACCCGTTCGATTGTACGTCCGCTGCGTGAAGCGGTTGGCATTGCAGAAAACGTGGCCTCCGGCGATCTGCGTACCACCATTCGTGTCACCTCATCAGATGAAACCGGTCAGCTGATGCAGGCGCTGAAAAACATGAATGACAACCTGCTGCAGATTGTCACTGAAGTGCGTTCCGGCACCGACCTGATTGCCACCGCCTCCAGCCAGATTTCCGCAGGCAATATGGATCTCTCTTCCCGTACCGAGCAGCAGGCCAGCTCGCTGGAAGAGACGGCATCGGCGATGGAAGAGATGACCTCAACCGTGAAGCAGAATGCGGATAACGCCCGTCAGGCGAACCAGCTGGCGGCACAGGCTTCGCAGGTCGCAGTACAGAGCGGTAATGCGGTGAAACAGGTGGTCAGCACCATGGAGATGATCAACACCTCCTCGAAGAAGATTGTCGATATTATCAGTGTGATCGACGGTATCGCCTTCCAGACCAATATCCTGGCGCTGAACGCCGCGGTAGAAGCCGCCCGCGCCGGTGAGCAGGGTCGCGGTTTTGCCGTGGTCGCTTCTGAAGTGCGCAGCCTCGCTCAGCGTTCTGCATCCGCCGCGAAAGAGATTGCTCATCTGATCGAAGATTCCGTTTCCAAAGTGGATGAAGGCACCAAACAGGTTGCACTCGCCGGCACCACGATGGAAGAAGTGCTCAACAGCGTGCAGAGTGTCACCGCGATTATGGGTGAAATCTCCATCGCCAGCTCCGAGCAGAGCACCGGCATTGACGAAATCAATATGGCAATTACTCAGATGGATCAGGTCACTCAGCAGAACGCCGCACTGGTGAACGAATCCGCCGCCGCCGCACAGTCGATGCAGGAACAAGCAGAGCAACTGTCACAGGCCATTCGCGTATTTAAAGTCAACGAAACGATGGCTTACCAGCAGTTACCACGTCTGGCCTGAAACGCATGATATTTACGGGCGGTCTCACGGCCGCCCGCACCTTTACTGCTTCTTTGCAAAACATTAACGCTTTGAGCGCTCAAGCTTTATTCGTTGCGCTCCGATATTCGTAGTGATGCACTGTAAACGGAGGAAATATGTCATCAATATCCAGTATCAGCGGTAGTACCAGCAGTACCAGCAGTTCTGGCAGTAGCAGCAGTGTGGCGGCACAAATCGCCAGCCTGACCAAGCAGATCCAAAGCGTCACCCAGCAGATCAAAGAGCTGTCCAGCTCCACTGAACTGACTGACGAGCAAAAAGCGGAGCAGGAGCAGGTTCTGCAGTCACAAATCGCGATGCTGCAGGCACAGATTGCCGCGTTACAGCAGAAACAGGCTGAAGCGCAGAAGCAAACACAGCCAGCAGCCGTCAGCGATGCTTACAGCAGTGATGAGAAAAAGGCGGATGGCGTTAACCGTCCGACTGAGAGCAATTCTCTGAACGTGTATATCTAAAACGGCGGAGAGATTTCTCTCTGTCGCGTCAGCAGGTCCGCCTGCTGACGCACTTCCTGCCAGATCACTTCAGCTGCAGGCGTCAGCGATCGATTCTTACGGCGAATCAGCATCAGCGTGCGATTGATTTCCGGCAGAATACGCCTGACCATTAGCGGCCGCCCTTCCGGTAACGGCAGCGCCAGCGCCGGTAAAATACTGATGCCAATCCCCGCTTCCACCATCGGATACAGCGTCGCCGGATGACCAATCTCCTGCACAATCTCAGTCTGCACCTGCTGCCCACGCAGCGCCTCATCAATCAGCAGGCGACTACCGGAAGCATAATCCTGCAACACCATCGGACGACCATTGAGCATCTCCCAGCGGATCTCCGGCACGCTGGCCAGTGCATCGTCGCGCCGGCATAACAGCAGAAACGGCTCGGCAAGAATCGCTTCACAGTCAAAATCGGCGGACTGCAAAGGATCGATAACGATGCCAAAATCCACTTCCGCATTGCGCACGCTCTGCAACACCCACTGCTGCGGACGATCGCGCAACATCACTTTGATCTCAGGATACGCCTGCTGGCTGGCGGCCAGACACTGTGGCATCAGATGCGCTGAAATCGTCTGGCTGGCGGCTACGCGCACAGTCCCGCTGCGCTGCTGCCCATAGCTGCGCGCATCCAGCAGCGTGGTGTTCAGCTCTTCCAGTAAACGTTCCAGCCGGGTCGCCAGCTGCTGCCCGGCCTCGGTGAGCATCACTTCACGCGTGGTGCGATCCAGCAGGCGAATCCCCATCTCCGCTTCCAGCTCTTTAATGCTGTGACTGACCGCCGACTGGCTGAGCCCGATGCTCTGCCCCGCCTGACTAAAACTGCCATGCTGCGCCACGGCGACAAACACCCGCAGCTGACGAATACTGTAATTCATGATGAATTTTCATAGATGAATGCAATAAATCAATTTTATTTCTAAACCCGGACAACGCACAATAGTGTCATCATAAATTCATCAGGCATTAACCATGGGCATTTTTCGACTTGATCCACTGATGGTCAAACTGATTATCACCGTATTACTGGCCAGTTTCCTGCCCGCGCGCGGTGACTTTGTCGTGTTCTTCCACTGGCTGACCACCGCCGCGATTGCATTGCTGTTCTTTATGCACGGTGCCAAATTGTCGCGTGAAAAAATTATCGCCGGCAGCAGCCACTGGCGGCTGCATTTATGGGTGATGTTCAGCACCTTTGTGCTGTTCCCGATTATCGGCCTGCTGTTTGCCTGGTGGCACCCGATCAATATCGGCGATGATATCTATACCGGCTTTATGTACCTCTGCATTCTGCCTGCTACAGTGCAGTCCGCAATCGCCCTGACCTCTCTGGCAGGCGGTAACGTCGCGGCCGCCATCTGCAGCGCCTCAGCATCCAGCCTGCTCGGGGTGTTTATCTCCCCACTGCTGGTCAGTCTGGTGATGGATATTCACAGTGATATCGGTGGCAGTGGCCTCGAACAGATTGGCGACATTATGCTGCAGCTGCTGCTGCCGTTTGTTGTCGGTCATCTGTCACGTCACTGGATTGGCGGCTGGGTGGAAAGACATCGCAGCCTGATTGGCAAAACCGACCAGACGTCGATTCTGCTGGTGGTCTACTCCGCCTTTAGTGAAGCGGTGGTGAATGGCATCTGGAACCGTGTGGGCGTCACGACGCTGCTGTTTATCCTGGTCGTCAGCCTTGGTCTGCTGTTTATCGTGCTGGCGATTAACCTGCTGGCGGCGCGTCTGTTTGGCTTTAACCGCGCTGATGAGATCACCATCCTGTTCTGCGGCTCGAAAAAGAGCCTGGCGAATGGCGTGCCGATGGCCAACATTCTGTTCCCGGCCTCGGCGGTGGGGATTATCGTGCTGCCGCTGATGATTTTCCACCAGGTGCAGCTGATGGTGTGCTCGGTGATTGCTCAGCGCTATAAGAAAAAAGGTGAAGCAGAAGCCGCGAAACTGCAGCAGGGTAAAGCGGTGGTGGAATCGCAGAAGTAAGATCCCCTCCCCCATAAAATGGGGGAGGGTCAGAGTGGGGGAACAAGCGGCACAGCGTCGTAAGCTCCCTCATCCCAGCCTTCCCCCGCTTGCGGGGGAAGGAGCATGACGGTGCAGAATGCTTAATCCGAAGATAACGGTCTAACCGCGTTTCAGCGGCTTCACCAGTCCTTCCAGCCCTTCGATTTTAATCGCCAGCGTCATTGCCATCAGCTCGCCAAGATGCCCGGCGGGAAACTCATCCTTACGGGCAAACCACAGCAAATACTCCTCCGGCAGCTCGATCAGCACCCGTCCTTTGTATTTACCAAATGGCATCACCGTATTGGCGATCTCAATCAGATTCTCTTTTTCCATGTTAGTCTCCTAACAGACGAATCATCTCCGCTTCATCAATCACGTCGATGCCCAGCTCCTGTGCTTTTGCCAGCTTGGAACCCGCCGCTTCGCCAGCGATCACCAAATCGGTCTTCTTCGACACACTGCCACTCACCTTCGCGCCCAGCGCCGTCAGACGCGCTTTGGCATCATCACGTGACATCATGCTCAGTGATCCTGTCAGCACCACCGTTTTACCGGCAAACGGACTGTCGATTTCCTCAGCATTGACCACTTCCACCGCCGGCCAGTGCACACCGCACTCCTCCACCAGCTGGCGGATAACCTCACGGTTGCTCTCTTCATCCATAAAATTGCGTACATGGCTCGCCACCACAGTGCCAACGTCCGGCACCGCAATCAGCGCGTCCAGGTCAGCCGCGATAATCTTGTCCAGCGAACCGAAATGCGCTGCCAGATTCGCGGCTGTCGCTTCACCCACCTCGCGAATCCCCAGCGCATAGAGAAAACGCGCCAGCGTCGTTTCTTTGGCTTTGTTCAGCGCATCCACCACATTCTGCGCCGATTTCGGCCCCATGCGATCCAGCCCGGTCAGCAGGCCCGGCGTCAGACGGAACAGATCGGCTGGCGTTTTAACGTACTCTTTATCCACCAGCTGATCGATGATTTTCTCGCCCATGCCGTCGACATCCAGCGCCCGACGCGACACAAAGTGCCACAGCGCCTCTTTACGCTGCGCACCACAAATCAGCCCACCAGTGCAGCGTGCAACCGCTTCGCCTTCGACACGTTCAACATCCGAACCGCAGACCGGACACTGGGTCGGGAAGGTCACTTCACGCGCATCCGCCGGGCGTTCCGTTTCCACCACCCCAACCACCTGCGGGATCACATCCCCGGCGCGGCGGATCACCACCCGATCGCCAATTCGCAGGCCCAGGCGTTCGATCTCATCAGCATTATGCAGCGTAGCGTTACTCACCATTACCCCGGCGACCTGTACCGGCTCCAGACGCGCCACCGGTGTAATCGCCCCGGTACGCCCCACCTGGAACTCGACATCACGCACCGTGGTCATCTGCTCCTGCGCCGGGAACTTAAATGCCACCGCCCAGCGCGGTGCGCGGGCAACAAAGCCCAGCTGCTCCTGCAGCTGCTGTGAGTCGACCTTAATCACCACGCCGTCGATATCAAAACCGAGCTGTGGACGTTCTGCTTCCACCTGACGATAAAACTCCAGCACCTCTTGCGCACTGTGGCACAGGCGAATCCGATCGCTGACTGGCAGACCCCAGGCTTTCAGCTGCTGCAGGCGCTGCCAGTGACTGCCCGGCATCTCACCGCCTTCCAGCAACCCAAAACCGTAGCAGAAGAAGGTCAGCGGACGCTTCGCGGTGATGCGCGGGTCCAGCTGGCGCAGCGAACCCGCGGCAGCGTTACGCGGATTGGCAAACACTTTGTTGCCGGTGCGACGCGCTTCTTCATTCAGCTGCTCAAAACCCGCCTGCGGCATAAACACTTCACCGCGCACTTCAATCCGCGCCGGAATATTTTCCCCCTGCAGACGCAGCGGGATGGCGCGAATGGTGCGCACATTTGCCGTGATATTTTCCCCGGTGGTGCCGTCACCACGCGTTGCCGCACGCACCAGCAGGCCATCTTCATACAGCAGGCTGACCGCCAGGCCATCCAGCTTCAGCTCACAGCAGAAGGTGATCTCTTCACTGCTTTTCAGCCGGTCCTGCACGCGCTTGTTAAATGCCAGATAGCTGGCCTCATCAAAGGCGTTATCCAGCGACAGCATCGGCACTTCATGGCGTACCTGCTCAAAAGCGCTCAGTGGCGCAGCGCCGACGCGCTGGGTCGGCGAGTCTGGCGTCACCAGCTCAGGATGTTGCTCTTCCAGCTCACGTAATTCACGCATCAGGCGGTCATATTCCGCATCCGGCACGTCCGGCGCATCCATTACGTGATACAGATATTCATGATGACGAAGCGTGGTTCGCAAATGGGTGATTTTGTCTTGTATGGATTCCATAACGCACCATCGGAGAGAAAAAACCCCCGGCAAGCGGGGGTTGGGGAATAACCGTTAACGCGGCATTCAGGCGTTCGCGTTGGCGTCAATCACATCGCGAATGCGCGCTTTGTAATTTTCCAGCTTCTGCGGCGTCATCATACGACGCTCGTCGTCCAGCACCACGCCGCCAAGATCATCGGCGATACGCTGCGCGGACTGCAGCATCAGCTTAAAGTTCTGGTGGGCGTCGCCGTAAGACGGCACCATCATAAAGATCGACACACCCGGGGTGGAAAAATCGCCCATTGCGTCAATATTAAACGATCCCGGTTTCACCATATTCGCCAGGCTGAACAGCACCGGGCCACTGCCCGCCGGGTTCAGATGACGATGGAAGATATTCATTTCACCGAACTGGAAACCGGCCTGCAGAATACCCTGCAACAGCGCTTCGCCATTCAGCGTGCCACCGGCATGTGCGGCAACATGCAGCACCAGCACCGCTTCTTTACGCTGCACCTGCTCTGGCGCAGTTTCGGTGACAGGTTGTGGCTGTGCAGATGGCTGCGGGGCGGCGACAGGCTGAAGTGACTGCGGCTGTTCATCATCGAGCAGCGGGTCCAGCTCCAGCTCGCCCTGCTGCGCGACAGGCGCAGGACGACGTACCGGTTCAGGTTGCGGGGCACACGGAGGTTCAGCGGCAAACAACGGATCGGCTTCTGGCGCAGGCGCATGACGCACCGCTTCTGGCTGTTTGCGTGGCGCAGACGGGCGCGACGGCTCGTCATCAGCCGCAGCGAAACCGCCGAATGAAGGCTCATCCTGCTCAGGCTGCGTGCGACGTACGCGCACTTCACCGACGCCCTCTTCATCGTCGTCGGACAACCCTTGCTGTTTATCGTGCTTAATGCGCTTGTGCGGGCGATCGCGAAACACAGAAGAGCGCTCTTTACGGCTGGTCCACAGGCCATGAAGAAGAAGCGCTATTATGGCGATCGCGCCAACAACGATTAATATCAGACGCAAATCCTGCATCATTGTATTCTCTGTTGTTCCAATACCTTGCCACCGCGGCAAACTTTATCCTCTAACTGTATTTGTCCAGGTAAACAAGTGCAAGTCTGTGCACTATTTTCTGACAAATTAGATAGCTTCACGATGCTTTTTCGCTGTTTTTTCGTCCAGTTGGCTGTTAGTCAGCGGAAAAAGCTGCGGTATGATAACGCTGCCTTCCCCCATAACGGAGAAAAGTTGCCGATGGCATCTGAGAAAAACCTGCAGTCCCGGAACGGGATTTATTACTTTAGCCAGGGCTGGAAACTGATCTGCCAGCCGGGCATTCGTCGCTTTGTCATTTTACCCCTGCTGGTCAATATCCTGCTGATGGGTGGCGCCTTTATCTGGCTGTTCCGCCAGCTGGGCGAATGGATACCGGCGCTGATGAGCCATGTACCGGACTGGCTGCAGTGGCTGAGCTACCTGCTGTGGCCGCTGACCGTGCTCTCCATCGTACTGGTGTTCAGCTATCTGTTCTCGACGGTGGCGAACTGGATTGCCGCACCGTTTTGCGGCCTGCTGGCCGAGCAGCTGGAAGCACGGCTGACCGGCGTACCGCTGCCGGACAGCGGCTGGCTGGGGATGATGAAAGATATACCGCGCATTATGAAACGTGAATGGCAGAAACTGATGTACTACCTGCCGCGCGCGCTGGGGTTGTTGCTGTTGTGGTTTATTCCCGGTGTGGGCCAGACCATTGCCCCGGTGCTGTGGTTCCTGTTCAGCGCCTGGATGCTGGCGATCCAGTATTGTGACTATCCGTTTGATAACCACAAAGTCAGTTTCCGCCAGATGCGCAGTGCGCTGCGCCAGCACAAAACCGACAGTATGCAGTTCGGTGCGCTGGTCAGCCTGTTTACCATGGTGCCGCTGCTGAATCTGGCGATTATGCCGGTGGCAGTATGCGGCGCAACCGCCATGTGGGTCGATCGTTACCGCGCCTCCCTTTCATCACATCGCTAATCCGCAGGCATAAGGAAGGGCTTAGTACCAGCCTTATGCCATTTCGCTAAGCCTTATTTCGCTGCAACATATACATATACGATTTCTTTCCTTCCTTGAGAAATCTGAACAGGTATGCTCTTAGCGTTGCCAAAAATTCAACCAGTTAAGGACGGGCTATGAGTAAGATCTATGAAGACAATTCTTTAACCATCGGTCATACGCCACTGGTGCGACTGAATCGCATCGGTAATGGACGCATTCTGGCGAAAATCGAATCCCGTAACCCAAGTTTCAGCGTCAAATGCCGTATCGGTGCCAATATGATTTGGGACGCCGAAAAACGTGGTGTGCTGAAACCCGGTAACGAACTGGTTGAGCCAACCAGCGGTAACACCGGTATCGCCCTGGCCTACGTTGCCGCGGCGCGTGGCTACAAACTCACCCTGACCATGCCGGAAACCATGAGCATCGAGCGTCGTAAGCTGCTGAAAGCGCTGGGTGCCAACCTGGTGCTGACGGAAGGCGCGAAAGGCATGAAAGGCGCAATCGCTAAAGCAGAAGAAATTGTGGCGGGCAATCCCGACAAATTCGTGCTGCTGCAGCAATTCAGCAACCCGGCTAACCCGGAAATTCATGAAAAAACCACCGGCCCGGAAATCTGGGAAGATACCGACGGCGAAGTGGACGTGTTCATTGCGGGTGTCGGCACCGGCGGTACGCTGACTGGCGTCAGCCGCTACATCAAAAACACCAAAGGCAAAAAAGATCTGATCACCGTGGCGGTGGAACCGACGGACTCCCCGGTTATCGCCCAGGCGCTGGCGGGTGAAGAGATTAAACCCGGCCCGCACAAAATTCAGGGTATCGGCGCGGGCTTTATCCCGGGTAACCTGGATCTGAAGCTGATTGATAAAGTTGTCGGCATCAGCAATGACGATGCGATTGCCACCGCACGTCGCCTGATGGAAGAAGAAGGTATCTTGGCGGGTATCTCTTCCGGTGCCGCAGTGGCGGCTGCGCTGAAACTGCAGGAAGATGAAGCTTTCGCCAACAAGAACATCGTGGTGATCCTGCCCTCTTCTGGCGAGCGTTACCTCAGCACCGCGCTGTTTGCTGACCTGTTCACCGAGAAAGAACTGCAGCAGTAAATACATCCCCCATACAGTTCTCTCCCCCATCCCAGCCTTCCCCCGCTCAGCGGGGGAAGGAGCTGTTCCGTGTCAGTTTGCCAAATACAGGTAACTTCGACACTGATTCATTCCCACTCTGTTTATCACCTTCACCGCAGGAATTTATCTGATTTGTAAAACTTTACACGCCCGTCTCCGCTTAAAATATCGCTAGGAAAAACCGTAAAGAGAATGTCGCACAACGTGCTTATCGCGCCTTTTTTGTGACACTCATCAAAGTTTGGTTGAGGGACAGATTGATCTTACCCCGCCTGGTCTGGTATTTAAGCTGGCAATTATTTCGATCCACAAAATTAATTGCCGTGCGAACCGGGTCACGCTGAATCGATTTAGACATTTGGCGCAATAATACAAAGCGCGGCATAATGGGAACCGGGTTTGCGACGTCGCTCACAGGATGCAGCCGCCGCAAAATCTTTACCCTTAATTGCGCTGATTTGCGAGTCCCGTACTCGCGCCCGCGCGACCTACACAGGCTAAAGTTACGCCGCCAGGCTAGACTTTAGATCCACAACACCAAACCAATTAAGTTGGGGAAACATAATGTTCCAGCAAGAAGTCACTATTACCGCTCCAAATGGTCTGCACACCCGTCCTGCTGCTCAGTTTGTTAAAGAAGCAAAAGGCTTCTCTTCCGAAATCACCGTTACGTCTAACGGCAAATCCGCCAGTGCGAAAAGCCTGTTCAAGCTGCAGACGCTGGGCCTGACCCAGGGCACCGTAGTGACCCTGTCCGCTGAAGGTGAAGATGAGCAACAAGCTGTTGAGCATCTGGTTAAGCTGATGGCTGAACTCGAGTAATTGGGGCCGTCGTCCAGATAAACTGTTTCATCAGGCAGAACTGAGTGCAAACATTTTGATCGCGGACATCATGTCCGCGTTGTTGCATCCGTAAAGTAGCGTTTGCAACACTGGCAGCGCGCCACGTCGCCTAATGAGCCATCGTTATAAAAAGGTAAGGTTATGATTTCAGGCATTTTAGCATCACCGGGTATCGCTTTCGGCAAGGCGCTTCTTCTGAAAGAAGATGAAATCGTCATCAACCGCAAAAAAATCACTGCGGATGACGTAGAGCAGGAAGTCCAGCGCTTCCTCGATGGTCGTAGCAAAGCCGCTGCGCAGCTCGAAGCAATCAAAATCAAAGCCGGCGAAACATTCGGTGAAGAGAAAGAAGCTATCTTCGAAGGCCACATCATGTTGCTGGAAGACGAAGAGCTGGAGCAGGAAATCATTGCTTTAATCAAAGATGAGCACATGTCGGCAGACGCCGCAGCGCACTCCGTCATCGAAGGCCAGGCGAAAGCGCTGGAAGAACTCGATGATGAATACCTGAAAGAGCGTGCAGCTGACGTGCGTGACATCGGTAAACGCCTGCTGCAAAACATTCTCGGCCTGCATATCGTCGACCTGAGCGCAATCCAGGACGAAGTGCTGCTGGTGGCGAAAGATCTGACCCCGTCAGAAACCGCGCAGCTGAACCTGAAGAAAGTGCTGGGCTTTATCACCGACCTCGGTGGCCGGACGTCTCACACCTCTATCATGGCCCGTTCTCTGGAACTGCCAGCCATCGTCGGCACCGGTGAAGTCACCAGCCGCGTGAAAAACGACGATTACCTGATTCTCGATGGCGTTAACAACAAAATCTACGTTAACCCAACTGCAGACGTTATCGAAGAACTGAAAGCCGTACAGCACCAGTACGTTAGCGAGAAAAACGAGCTGGCGAAACTGAAAGACCTGCCTGCCATCACCCTGGATGGTCACCAGGTGGAAGTGTGCGCCAACATCGGCACCGTGCGTGATATCGCGGGTGCAGAGCGTAACGGCGCAGAAGGTGTCGGTCTGTACCGTACCGAATTCCTGTTTATGGACCGTGATGCACTGCCAACCGAAGAAGAGCAGTTCCAGGCCTACAAAGCGGTGGCGGAAGGCATGGGCTCCCAGGCGGTGATCGTGCGTACCATGGACATCGGCGGTGACAAAGATCTGCCGTACATGAACCTGCCGAAAGAAGAGAACCCGTTCCTCGGCTGGCGCGCGATTCGTATCGCCATGGACCGCAAAGAAATTCTGCACGCACAGCTGCGCGCTATCCTGCGTGCGTCCTCATTCGGCAAGCTGCGTATCATGTTCCCAATGATCATTTCAGTGGAAGAAGTACGTACCCTGAAAGGCGAACTGGAACTGCTGAAAGCACAGCTGCGTGAAGAAGGCAAAGCGTTCGACGAATCCATTGAAGTCGGTATTATGGTGGAAACGCCAGCCTCAGCCGTCATCGCCCGTCACCTGGCCAAAGAAGTTGATTTCTTTAGTATTGGGACAAACGACCTGACGCAGTATACTCTGGCGGTTGATCGTGGCAATGATCTGATTTCCCATCTCTACAACCCAATGACGCCTTCCGTCCTTGGCCTGATCAAGCAAGTTATTGATGCTTCTCATGCTGAAGGTAAATGGACCGGTATGTGTGGTGAGCTGGCGGGTGATGAACGTGCTACACTACTGTTATTGGGAATGGGGCTGGATGAATTCAGCATGAGTGCCATTTCTATCCCACGCATCAAGAAAATTATTCGTAATACGAATTATGAAGATGCGAAGGCATTAGCAGAGCAGGCTCTGACTCAACCGACTGCGGAAGAGTTGATGGACCTGGTCAACAAGTTTATTGAAGAAAAAACACTCTGCTGATTCCGCGAGATGCTGGCCCAATTTACTGCTTAGGAGAAGATCATGGGTTTGTTTTCTAAACTGTTTGGCGACAAATCAGACGCTGCGACCGGTACTATTGAAATCGTTGCGCCGCTGTCCGGTGAAATCGTCAATATCGAAGATGTGCCAGATGTAGTGTTTGCCGAGAAAATTGTTGGCGACGGTATCGCCATCAAACCAGCAGGCAACAAAATGGTCGCTCCGGTTGATGGCACCATTGGTAAAATCTTCGAAACTAACCATGCATTTTCTATCGAATCCGACAACGGCATTGAGCTGTTTGTCCACTTCGGTATCGATACGGTTGAACTGAAAGGCGAAGGCTTCAAACGCATCGCTGAAGAAGGTCAGAAAGTGAAGAAAGGTGACGTGGTCATCGAGCTCGATCTGCCACTGCTGGAAGAGAAAGCGAAATCTACGCTGACGCCGGTAGTGATCTCTAACATGGATGAGATCAAAGAGCTGATTAAACTGAGTGGCAGCGTGACCGTGGGTGAAACCCCAATCTTCCGTATCAAGAAATAACGCCAGACGTTATCAGTAAAACGGCGCCAGATGGCGCCGTTTTTATTACTGCTATTTCACCGCCCAGTGCGGTAAGCGAATCGTCAGTTCCAGACCGCCCTGCTTACCATTCACCGCCTGTACTTCACCGCTGTGCGCCAGCACCACTTTACGCACAATCGACAGGCCCAGGCCGTAACCTTTACCCATTAATGGCGAATTCACGCGCACAAAAGGATCGAAAATACTCGACAGCTTTTCGGCATCGACACCCGGTCCCTGATCGCTGACGCAAATGGCCAGCCAGTTGCTTTCCTTACGCAGCGCGACTTTTACCGTCTGCCCCTGCAGTGAGAAGCGCAGCGCATTACGCACCACATTCTCCACCGCCCGGCGAATCAACTCAGCATTACCTTTCACAGTAAAATCGGTGTTGTTGCCGGCATCGAACTGAATTTCCACCCCCGGCACCTGCGCTTCATAGCGGGCATCATTGACCACCACTTCCAGCAGACCACGCAGGTCGAAATACTGCTCGTCAGGCATACTGTCATTTTCCGCCCGCGACAGCGTCAGCAGCTCGCCAATCATCTTGTCCAGTCGCCGTGCCTCTTCATCAATGCGATCCAGCGAACTTTCCACTGACTCTGGCGTCTGACGCGCCAGCCCGGTTGCCAGTTGCAGACGCGCCAGCGGTGAACGCAGTTCATGAGACACATCATGCAGCAACTCTTCGCGCGCACGCACCAGCACCGACAAACGCTCCACCATGGCATCAAAGTCACTGGCGACAATAGAAAGTTCATCGTGGCGGCGACGCATCACCGGATAGAGACGTACCGAGAGATCACCTTTAGAGACGCGGGCGAAACCTTCACGCAGCTGACGCATCGGCCGTGTCAGGTTCCAGGCCAGCAGCATACTGAACAGCAGCCCCGCTGCCCCGGCAAAAATAAACATCGGCTCCGGGATATTGAGGAAGTTACGCATCGGATGGCCAATCGCACTGTCTTCACGCAGACCGTGGACATCGTAGCGCAGCATATACTGCCGCCCGTCCGCGCCGGTGACCCACTCAATCACTTCCCCAGGAAACTCGCCTGGCGGCATAATACGGTCCAGATCTTTGCGTGGTTTCTCCTGCGGCGGTTTTGGCATTGGCACCACGGAGAAAAAGCGTCGATCGCTGTCTGGCCAGTCAGCCATCATATCGTTTAACGCCACCAGACCACCGCGCTGCAGTACCGATACCGCAGAAGTCATCTGCAGATTAACGATACGGCGCACCGTGGTATTTTCCGGCGGCTCACGATGATCGCCTTTCAGGTAAAAACCCAGCCACAACAGCTGGCTAATCACCAGAAACACCAGCCAGAAACCGAACAGGATCTTCCAGAATAAACGTCCGCGGAACCGACTCTTCATCGAATGCGATACCCGATACTGCGTACGGTCTCGATATTGATGCGGTCGCCCGTCAGCTGTGACAGTTTCTGGCGAATATTACTGATATGCACATCCACGCTGCGGTCATACGCTTCGCGCGGGCGTCCCAGACCTTTCTCTGAAAGCTCGTCTTTTGACACCACACGGTCAGGCGAACGCAGTAACAGATAGAGCAGGTTAAACTCGGACGCCGTCAGATCGAATGGCTGGTTTTTCCATTCGCTGATACGCGTGGCCGGATTCAGTGTCAGATCGCCCCAGGTAATCAGGTCTTTCTTCTCTGGCGCTGGCGCCTGCTCTTCAAAGCGACGCAACACCGCACGCAGGCGCGCAACCAGCTCACGCGGGTAGCACGGCTTCGGCATATAGTCATCGGCACCCATTTCGAGGCCGATCACGCGGTCGATATTATCCCCTTTCGCCGTCAGCATAATCACTGGCAGGCGACTGTTCTGCCGCACCTGGCGCAGCACGTCAATGCCGCTCATATCGGGCAGCATAATATCAAGGATCATCGCGGTATATTCACCGGAAAGCGCACCTTCCACGCCTGCTTTACCGGTTAAAACCAGTGAAGCATCGAACCCTTCACCAATCAGGTACTGGCTGAGCATGGTGCCTAATTCAAGATCGTCATCGACTAATAAAATTTTCATATCTATCTCTCGGTCATCACTGACGCTATTTTCGCCTGTGGCAAGGGCTTTAGCAGCTGATTTTACTCAATCCTTACAGTCACCCAGGGCCTCTTTGCATGCTGGTTTAACTTAATTAGCGTAAAATTTACGTTGAATCCCTCAGTAGCTGGTTAAGGAACTGTTTTACTATGGAATTACGCCGCCTGTCAGGCAGACGCAGGACGATCATCACTCTTATTATTGTGGCAGCAATTGCTCTGGCTGGCGGGTTAATGCTGCATAAAAATGAGTCAAAACCAGATTATATTACAGCACGCGCCGAACAGCGCGACTTGCAACAAACGGTACTGGCGGATGGCACGATTACCTCCAGCAAACAGGTCAGTGTCGGTGCACAGGTTTCCGGCCAGATTAAGTCGCTGCTGGTGACGCTTGGCGAGCCGATTAAACAGGGCCAGCTGATTGCTGAAATCGACAGCATGACGCAGCAAAACGAGCTGAAAAATGCTGAAGCCGCGCTGGAAAATGTGCAGGCACAACGTGCAGCCAAACTGGCGGTACTGGCGAATCAGCGCGCGGCGTTTTCCCGTCAGCAGGCGATGCTGACGAAAAATCTGACGCCAAAAGCCGATTACGATGCGGCTCAGGCCGATCTCAACAGCACCAGCGCCGAAATAAAAGCGCTGGAGGCGCAGATTGTGCAGGCGCAAATCCATCTCGATACCAGCAAAGTCAACCTGGGTTATACCCAGATCTCCTCGCCGATGGATGGCACCGTGGTATCAATTCCGGTGGAAGAAGGCCAGACGGTGAACGCGGTGCAGAGCGCCCCCACCATCATCAAAGTGGCGAACCTCGATACCATGACGGTGAAAGCGCAGATTTCCGAAGCGGACGTGGTGAACGTCAAGCCAGGCATGAAAGTGTGGTTTACCATTCTCGGTCAGCCGAATAAACGCTACCCCGCTACGCTGCGCGCCATCGAACCCGCACCTGACTCGATCAATACCGAGAGCAGCAATATGATGACCACCTCCACCGCCAGCTCATCTTCCACCAGCGAAGCCATCTATTACTATGGTCTGTTCGATGTCGCTAACCCGGAACATACCCTGCGCATTTCCATGACCGCGGAAGTGCATATTGTTCTGGGTGAGGAGCCGGACGCGATTGTCATCCCGTCCACCGCGCTCGATACCCTCGATGGCAGAACCAGCGTGCAGGTAGTGGATGATCAGCAGCGTATCCAGCGTCGTGAGGTACAGGTTGGCATCAATAACAACATTGAGGCACAAATCACTCACGGTCTGAACGCCGGTGAGCGGGTGATTATCAGTCAGGGTTCTGCGCCAGGCGAGCACCGCCCAGGCCCACCGATGGGGATGTAACCGATGGTGCTTTTGCAGCTCAGAGACATTAACCGCGAATTTATCAGCGGTGAGCAGCGCGTCAGGGTGCTGAAACAGATCAACCTGACCATTGACGCTGGCGAATTTGTCGCGATTGTCGGAGCCTCCGGCTCGGGTAAATCGACGCTGATGAATCTGCTTGGCTGCCTGGATAAAGCCAGCAGCGGTGATTATCTGGTGGTGGGAAAATCGATCTCGCAGCTGGACAGCGATGCCCTTGCGCAGCTGCGCGGCGAGCATTTCGGTTTTATCTTCCAGCGTTACCATCTGCTGAGTGAACTCAGCGCACTCGGCAACACTGAGATTCCGGCGATCTATGCCGGAAAAAGCCACGCAGAACGCCGTGAGCGCGCCAGTGCGCTGCTGACCCGGCTGGGGCTGGGCGAGCGCCTGCACTACCGGCCAGGCCAGCTCTCCGGTGGTCAGCAGCAGCGAGTCAGTATCGCACGCGCGCTGATCAATGGCGGTGAAGTGATCCTTGCCGATGAGCCGACCGGGGCACTCGACAGCCACAGCGGTGAAGAGGTGATGTCGATTCTGCGTGACCTGCATCAGCAGGGACATACGGTGGTGATCGTCACCCACGATATGCAGGTCGCCCATCATGCGGACCGCATTATCGAAATCCACGATGGTGAAATCACTGGCGATACCCGCAATACACCCGCGACAGCGCGCACGCGTCTGCCCTCCCCCCCACCTGCCACGCCACATCCCTGGCGCGCATTACGCGACCGGCTGAGTGAAGCCTTTAAAATGGCGATGGTGTCAATGCTGTCACAGCGGCTGCGCACCTTTCTTACCATGCTGGGGATTATCATCGGCATTGCCTCTGTGGTTTCCGTGGTGGCGCTGGGTAAAGGCTCGCAGCAGCAGATCCTGCAGGATATCAGTGCGATGGGCACCAGCACGCTGGATGTCTTTCCCGGCGAAGACTTCGGCGATATGCGCTCCGCCCGCATCCAGACGCTGCGCGCCAGCGACGCCGATGCGCTGGCGCAGCAACCTTATGTTCACAGCGTAACGCCGACCATCAGCAACAATGTCACGCTGAAGTACCGCAATCAGGCGCTGAATGTGGCGGTGAATGGTGTCGGCGAGCAGTTTTTTGCCGTGCGTGGTTACCGTCTGATTCAGGGGATGGCCTTTACCCGTGCCAGTGTCGACACGCTCGCCCAGGAAGGTGTGATTGACGACAACACCCGCAAAAAGCTGTTCCCGCACGGAGAAAACCCCATCGGCCAGGTGCTGATGCTGGGGAATCTGCCTGTGCGTATTGTCGGTGTCGCCACGCGCCAGACCAGCTTTGGCCGTGATAACAATCTCAATATCTGGGTGCCGTATACCACCGCGATGACGCGGATGATTGGCAAAAGCTGGCTGAGCGGTATTACCGTGCGCATCAAAGACAATGTTGATCTCGGTATCGCTGAACAGGGGGTCACTAAACTGCTGACCCAGCGTCACGGCAGCAAAGATTTCTTTATTATGAATACCGACAGCATCCGTGAAGCGATTGAAAGCACCACCAACACCATGACATTGCTGGTGGCGGCAATTGCCCTGATTTCGCTGCTGGTCGGCGGCATCGGCGTGATGAATATTATGCTGGTCTCGGTCACTGAACGTACGCGTGAGATTGGCGTGCGGATGGCGGTCGGCGCGCGCGCCAGCGATATTATGCAGCAGTTCCTGATTGAAGCAGTGCTGGTATGTCTGACCGGCGGGATTATCGGCGTGTTGCTGGCGCTGCTGCCGGGACTGCTACTGGCACAAAGTGACAGCAGTTTCTCGATGATCTACTCACCAGCATCGATTATTGCCGCTTTTGTCTGTTCGAGCCTGATTGGGATCGTGTTTGGTTTCTTCCCGGCGCGGCGCGCGGCCAGGATGGACCCGATTCATGCGCTGGAACGGGAGTGATGGGGGTTTGCTCCTTCCCCCATAAAATGGGGGAAAGTTGGGATGGGGGAGCAGTAAGGTATTAGTTATATACGCCAGTGGAAAGATAGCGGTCACCGCGATCGCAGATAATCGCCACCACCACACTGCCTGGCTGCTCGCGGGCAATGCGTAGCGCCCCCGCCACAGCACCACCCGAACTGACGCCACAGAAAATGCCTTCGCGCTGTGCCAGCTGACGCATGGTGTCTTCCGCTTCCTGCTGGCCCATATCGATCACCCGATCCACCAGCTCGGGACGGAAAATCCCCGGCAGATAAGCCTGCGGCCAGCGACGGATACCCGGAATAGCGCTGCCCTCTGCCGGCTGTAACCCGACGATTTCCACGCTATTACTCTGCTCTTTCAGAAAACGGCCCACCCCCGTGATAGTACCCGTGGTGCCCATACTGGAAACAAAATGGGTCAGCCGCCCTGCGCTCTGCTGCCAGATTTCCGGGCCGGTGGTGCTGTAATGCGCCAGCGGATTATCCGGGTTATTAAACTGATCCAGCACCTTCCCTTCACCGCGTGAAGCCATCGCCTGCGCCAGATCGCGCGCGCCTTCCATTCCCTGCTCTTTGCTGACCAGAATCAGATGCGCGCCATACGCACGCATCGCGGCCTGGCGCTCAATGCTCATATTGTCGGGCATCAACAGCTTCAGCTGGTAACCTTTCATTGCCGCAATCATCGCCAGCGCGATGCCGGTATTACCGCTGGTGGCCTCAATCAGCGCATCACCAGGATGGATTTCCCCGCGTTGCTCCGCCTGCTGAATCATCCACAGCGCCGCACGATCTTTTACCGAGCCAGCCGGGTTATTCCCTTCCAGCTTCAGCCAGATTTCACTGCCGTTATCCGGCGTCAGACGCTGTAATTTAATCAGCGGCGTGTTGCCGATGGTTTGTTCGAGAGTTGTCACTATAGGTTCCTGCCAGCGGGAGAATGCATAAGCAAAGAGGCGGGATAACTCCCGCCTCTTTATTGTTCAGATTCGCGATGCAAAGAAAATATCAGGCGCTTTCGGCAAAGGCAACTGCGCGCAGCGGTACATCACCGTTATACAGTCGTGCCTGCTGCAGACCAACAAACAGACGATCACCGCGCAGCGGCGCAACATTATCGCCATCAAACACCACGCTCACCGGCTCGCCATGCCAGTCGGCAGGCTGCACCACCAGCTGCCAGTAGTGACCACGCGGGCTGACTTCCAGCACCTGCACCGGTAGTGGCGTTTCCAGGCTGCTCTGGCGGCTGACGTCGATTTCCCACGGACGCAGGAACAGCTCCACTTTGCCCTGATGCGCAGGCGCATAGCCCAGCGGCCAGTTGTGTGCGCCAACATGGAAATGCGAGCCGTGCACTTCGGCGTCGAAGCGGTTAACTTCACCGAGAAACTCCAGCACAAAGCGCGTGGCGGGTTCACGCCACACTTCATCCGGCGTGCCCACCTGCTCGATATTGCCCTGGCTCATCACTACCACGCGATCAGCGACTTCCATCGCCTCTTCCTGGTCATGGGTGACGAACACGCTGGTAAACTTCAGCTCTTCATGCAGCTGACGCAGCCAGCGACGCAGTTCTTTACGTACCTGTGCATCCAGTGCGCCAAACGGCTCATCCAGCAGCAGGATTTGCGGTTCAACAGCCAGCGCACGCGCCAGCGCCACACGCTGCTTCTGCCCGCCGGAAAGCTGCGCCGGAAAACGATCCGCCAGATGCGCCAGCTGCACCATTTCCAGTAACTGGGTGACTTTCTTCTTAATCTCAGCAGCCGACGGACGCTCACGGCGCGGCAGAACCGTCAGGCCGAAAGCGATATTGTCGAACACCGTCATATGGCGGAACAGCGCGTAATGCTGGAACACAAAACCGACCTGGCGGTCACGTGCATGCAGCTGGCTGACATCTTTACCATGGAAGCTGAGACGGCCACTGTTCTGATGCTCCAGTCCGGCGATAATGCGCAGCAGCGTGGTTTTCCCGGAACCGGAAGGCCCCAGCAGCGCCACCATTTCGCCTGATGCAATATCCAGCGAGATATCATTCAGCACTTTCGTGCGGCCAAAGGATTTGTTGATATCGCTAATCTCAATGCTCATGATTTCTCTCCTGCTGCAAACGCTTCTGCTGGTTCTCTAATCGCCACTGCAGCGCGCTTTTCAGAAACAGTGTCACTATCGCCATCAGGGTCAGCAGCGCGGCGGCGGTGTACGCGCCAACGACGTTGTAATCCTGATGCAGTAATTCAATTTGTAATGGCAGCGAATAGGTTTCGCCGCGAATCGATCCTGATACCACCGATACCGCACCAAACTCACCAATCGCGCGTGCGTTAGTCAGCACGATGCCGTACAGCAGCGCCCAGCGAATATTAGGCAGCGTCACGCGGCGGAACATCTGCCAGCCGGATGCGCCCAGCAGCACCGCGGCTTCATCTTCCTGACTGCCCTGGCTCAGCATCACCGGCACCAGCTCACGAACCACAAACGGACAGGTGACAAACACCGTGGCCATCACCATGCCCGGCCAGGCAAACATCAGCTGAATGCCATTGCTGTCCAGCCAGCCGCCCAGCGGGCCGTTGGCGCCCCAGAACAGCAGATAAATCAGCCCCGCAACCACTGGCGATACCGCAAACGGGATATCGAATAACGTCAGCAACAACTGGCGGCCAGGGAAGGTAAAACGGGTCACCAGCCAGGCCAGCAACGTGCCAAACACCAGGTTAACCGGCACGGTAATCAGCGCGATCAGAATGGTCAGCCAGATCGAATGCAGCATATCCGCATCCTGCAGATTGGTGCCGATCACTGCCAGACCTTGCGAAAATGCTTCGGCGAAGATGGCTGCCATCGGTACGACCAGGAACAGAATCGAGATCAGCGCACCCGCGCCAATCAGCAGCCACTTGCCCCAGTTCACCCGCCGACGGGAAACGCCATTAAATTGCGATACATCAGCCATTAGTGACCTCCCAGACGACGGCCAAAACGGCTCTGCAGAGTATTAATGCCAAACAGCAGTAGCAGTGACGCAGCCAGAATCACCGAGGCGATAGCGCTGGCTGCCGGGAAGTTGAACTCCTGCAGACGCACAAAAATCATCAGCGAGGTCACTTCCGTTTTCCAGGCGATATTCCCGGCGATAAAAATCACCGCGCCAAACTCACCGAGACTGCGGGTAAACGAGAGTGCGGTTCCCGCCAGCAGCGCAGGTGCCACTTCCGGCAGCACCACGCGACGAAAGCTCTGCCACGGGCTGGCTCCGAGGGTTTCCGCCGCCTCTTCATACTCCGGGCCTAACTCTTCCAGCACTGGCTGCACGGTACGCACCACAAACGGGATACTGGTAAAGGCCATCGCCACCGCGATCCCCAGCCAGGTGTAGGTGACCTTAATATCAAACTGCGCCAGCCACTGACCGTACCAGCCATTCACCGAGAACAGACCGGCCAGCGTCAGACCCGCCACTGCAGTTGGCAGCGCGAACGGTAAATCCATCAGAGCATCCAGCAGTGTGCGCCCCGGGAAACGGTAACGCGTCAGGATCCATGCCATCAGCATGCCAAACACCGCGTTAAACAGTGAAGCCACTGCCGCAGAGATAAGCGTGACCTTATAGGCCGCCACCACCTGCGCATTGGTAATCACTTCCCAGTACTGTGCCAGCGTCATCTGCGACAGCTGCATTACCAGCGCGCTCAGCGGCAGCAACAGGATCAGACAGGTGAAGAACAGGCTGCTGCCAAGACTGAGACCAAAACCGGGCAGGACCCGCTTACTGCTTACTGCAAACATCAGCCGCGCCCCGCCGCTAACAACTTATCTAACTCACCACCACTGGCGAAATGCGTTTTCATTACTTCATCCCAGCTGCCAAAAGCATCTTCCACCCGGAACAGAGTGGTGGCCGGGAAACGCTCTTTTTGCTGTGCCATCAGCTCAGGGTTATTCACGCGGTAGTAGAACTGCGTGATGATCTGCTGCGCCTGCGGCGAATACAGATAATTCAGATAGGCTTTCGCGGCATCGGTGGTGTTGTTATGTGCGACGTTTTTATCGACCCACGCCACCGGGAATTCCGCCAGAATATTGGTTTTCGGGATGATCACTTCGTAGTCATCTTTGCCGTACTGATTACGAATATTATTCACTTCCGACTCAAAGCTGATCAGCACATCGCCCAGCCCACGCTCCACAAAGGTGGTGGTGGCGCCGCGGCCGCCGGTATCAAACACTTCAACGTTTTGCAGAAACTTCGTCATCTGCTGGGTCGTTTTGGCGTTATCTTTGCCATCGGCCTGATCGAACGCCCCCCATGCCGCCAGGTAGGTATAGCGCGCATTGCCGGAGGTTTTAGGATTAGGGAAAATCAGTTTGACGTCGTTACGAACCAGATCGCTCCAGTCATGGATATTTTTCGGGTTACCTTTACGCACCAGGAAGCCCATGGTGGAGTAAAACGGCGAACTGTTATTCGGCAGGCGCTGCTGCCAGTCTGCCGGGATCAGCTGACCACGGTCATGCAAGACCTGCACGTCCGTCACCTGGTTATAGGTCACCACGTCCGCTTTCAACCCCTGCAGAATCGCCAGAGCCTGTTTGGAAGAACCGGCGTGGGACTGTTTAATGGTCAGGGTGTCGCCGGGATGCTGTTGCGCCCATTGCTGTTCGAACGGCGTATTCAGCGCCGCAAACAGTTCACGCGAGACGTCATACGAGCTGTTCAGCAGCTCAGTCGCCTGCGCAGCGCCTGCCAGCAGCAAAGAAAACGCGGCACCGCTTACGAATTTTTTCATCACCGGAGATGTCATTTGCCACCCTGAGTCGACAGTTAGCCCATACCAACAATAACGCTCAGTGTATTTATAACGCGGTGAAAAGCTGTAACGGTTTTATATACCGTTTAGTGATTTGGAAGTATAAAAAGCTATAAGGCAGCGGGGAAGGTTATGCGGATAGTGCAAAATAAACCGGGCGGCATCGCCACCCGGCAGAATGGCCGTTACTGACGCCAGATAATCTTGCTGAGCGTCCAGTTTTTCAGTGTGTCATCCGGCGGCATTAAACCTTCCGGGCCACTCCATTCGCCACTGTAAACGTAGCTGATATGCTGGCTGTCTGGCGCTTTACACTCGACCGCTGCGCCATCCAGCGTGGCGGCATTCTGGCAGGCGCCAAACGCTTTGCTGTAGCGCGCGCTAAACTTATCGCCAATCTTGCTGCCATCACTGCTGGCCACATCTTTATCCAGCACTTCAACGCTGCTGACGCTGGCTTTGCCGTTGATAATCAGCTGTACCTTACCCTCATCCAGTGCCTGCCAGAACGACACCACATCGCCATTGCTGCTGCGCATGCCCTGACGCAGGGTATATTTGCCATCCAGCGCATTATCAATCGCGCCAGTGTTCATCGCGGTGCTGCTGTTGAGTGCGCCCACGCCCTGCTCGCTGACCTGCAGTGAAGAGCCGAACCAGTTAAACGGTGAAAGGCTCGACCAGGAAATTTTGCTAAACGGGTTCCACCAGTTGCTGTCAGATGACGTGGTGCTGTCAGAGCTGGCGCAACCGGTTAATAATACGGCGATAATCAGCGCCGGATAGAGAGATTTCATTGCTACTCCTGTAATCAACACCTGAGTGGTGTGAGTCAGCTTGGAGTGCGCCAGCGGGAAAAAGTTTTATTCCGCGCTGTTAAGCCGCACGTCAAAGCAGTCGCGCAGGCGCTGACTGAACAGTAAATAGCCCAGCGCCAGCACATCAAACAACATAAACAGCCATATCAGCGGCGACAGCGCCTCATCACCCAGCCAGACGGTCAGCCCCTGTTGCAGCAGCATCGCCAGCAGGTCTGCGCACAATACCCAGCGCCACGCGCGCCACAGACGCGGCAATCGCTGGCGGTAACCGGTCAGCAGCAGCCCCATCGCCGCGGGCACGCCAAGCGCCATTCCAATCCAGAACACGCGGGTTTCCGGATAAAACAGTTCCAGCAGCGCATTCCCCTGCTCACGTGATGCGCCCGCCATGATTAATAGCAGCCAGCTACGTGCCTGTAATAGCAGAATAATCCAGAAAGTGAGTGGCAGGCGCAGCTGGCCTTTATGATCGTAATCGTCAGGAGAGTACACAGGATAACCGTGGCAGGGTCAGGCAGACGTAGCTGCCTGACGGAGACTTAATATTCGCGATCTTCAATCAGACGCTTGCCGAGGATCACGGAATCGACATTGTCGTAGCCCAGCTTGTCGTAGAAGCCCATCACAGCGTCATTTTCCGCACGCACCATCAGATTGATTTTCGGGCAGCCGCGCGCAATCAGCTTTTTCTCCAGCCGGTTCATCAGCTCATTGGCAAAACCACGCCCCTGATAATCCGGGTGGACACACAGGTAGTAGACCGAACCACGATGACCGTCATAGCCGCCCATCACCGTACCGACCACTTCACCGCCTGCCACCGCCACCAGAAACAGGTCGGGGTCGTGATTCAGCTTACGTTCAATATCGGTTTCCGGATCGTTCCACGGGCGCAGCAGATCGCAACGCTCCCACAGCGTGGTGACTTCTTCAAAATCTTCCTGGCGGAATGCGCGGATTTCCATGAAGTTGACTCAAATATTTAGCAGATTTAACTGATTATCACGCATTCTTTCACGGGTGCAACCCCCAGTACGGTTTTGCCATAAAAAAAGCCACTTTACGCCGGGTTTAGCACCTGTGGCTCAGGTATAATTGGCTGAAATTTTTCACAACGGCATGCTTATGAACTCTCCTGATATCGCTCGCGTAAAACAGTTTCTGCTCTCCCTGCAGGATAATATCTGTCAGCAACTGGCACAGGCCGATGGCCAGGCGCAGTTTGCCGAAGATGAATGGCTGCGTGAAGGCGGCGGCGGTGGACGCAGCCGGGTGCTGCGCAATGGCGCAGTGTTTGAACAGGCCGGAGTTAACTTTTCCCATGTACATGGCACAACGATGCCAGCTTCCGCGACCGCTCACCGTCCGGAGCTGGCGGGCCGCAGTTTTGAAGCCATGGGCGTTTCGCTGGTGATCCACCCGGAAAGCCCGTATGTGCCGACCAGCCACGCCAACGTGCGCTTTTTCATTGCCGAAAAACCGGGCGAAGCGCCGGTATGGTGGTTTGGCGGCGGTTTCGATTTAACCCCCTATTACGGCTTTACTGAGGATGCGGAACACTGGCACCAGACGGCATTTGACCTGTGCCAGCCGTTTGGCGACGACGTTTACCCGCGCTACAAGAAATGGTGTGATGACTATTTCCATTTGCGCCATCGTAATGAACAGCGCGGCATCGGCGGCCTGTTCTTTGACGACCTGAATACACCGGATTTTGACCACTGTTTCGCCTTTATGCAGGCGGTGGGCAAGGGTTATCTGGATGCCTATCTGCCGATTGTCGCACGCCGTAAAACGCTGGCGTGGGGCGAGCGCGAGCGCCAGTTCCAGCTGTACCGTCGTGGCCGCTATGTAGAATTTAATCTGGTGTGGGACCGCGGCACGCTGTTTGGTCTGCAGACCGGCGGACGTACCGAGTCGATTCTGATGTCGATGCCGCCGCTGGTACGCTGGGAGTACGACTATCAGCCGGAAGCGGGATCGCCGGAAGCGGCACTGTATAACGACTTTTTGCCGGTGAAGGACTGGCTGAAAAATTGATCGAGCCGCGGCTCGCAACTTCATGCCCGTTTTAACCGACACAGCATACAAACGTAAAGCACGGGGAACGCGGGCAGAAGAGGAAAGCGTCCCGCGCCAGGGATGGCGCGGGCCGAGCTGTCAGGGATGACGCTTAGCGACTTTCCGATCTGCCCGCGTTCCCTGTGCCTGTACAGAGTCAAACTTTCCCTTTTTACAGCGGCTGCGTCTGCGCCTCCACCACTGCCAGCGCCACCATATTGACGATACGCCGCACCGAAGCGATAGGCGTCAGGATATGCACCGGTCTGGCAATCCCCATCAATACTGGCCCGACCGTTACCCCTTCTGAGCACGAAACGCGCAGCAGGTTATAACTGATACGCGCCGCTTCCACATTCGGCATAATCAGAATATTGGCGGCGCCTTTCAGCGGACTGTCCGGCATTAAATCATGGCGAATGCTTTCCACCAGCGCGGCATCGCCATGCATCTCACCGTCAATTTCCAGCTCCGGCGCACGTGCATTCACCAGCGCCAGCGTCTCACGCATTTTGCGCGCAGCGGGGGCATTGGAGGTGCCAAAACTGGAATGCGACAGCAGCGCCACCTTCGGTTCAATACCAAAGCGCCGCACCGTTTCCGCCGCCATCAGCGTCAGTTCGCACAACGCTTCCGGCGTCGGATCTTCATTGACGTAAGTATCGGCAATAAAGGTGTTGCCACTGGGCAGCAGCAGCGCATTCATCGCCCCGGCCATTTTCACATCAGGGCGGAAACCAAACAGCTTCTCCACAATCTGATAATGGGACTGATAATCGCCAATCGTGCCGCAAATCAGCGCATCCGCCTCACCGCGATGGACCATAATCGCGCCAATCAGCGTCGGATTACCGATCACCGCACGCTGCGCCTCCTCCGCTGACACGCCGCGCCGTTTCATCAGCTGATGATATTCCGTCCAGTACGCCTTAAAGCGCGGATCGGACTCATTATTCACCACTTCAAAGTCCTTTCCGGCGACAATCTTCAGCCCGAGTTTTTTCAGCCGCATCTCAATCACATTCGGGCGACCAATCAGCACCGGCTTCGCCAGCCCAAGCGTCACCAGCTCCTGAGTCGCATGCAGCACACGCGTCTCCTCCCCTTCCGCCAGCACCACACGTTTAGGCTCTTTACGTGCCTGGGCGAAAATCGGCTTCATAAACAGATTGGTTTTATAGACAAATTCCGTCAGCTTCTCGCGATAGGCATCGAAATCACTGATCGGCCGCGTCGCCACGCCCGACTCCATCGCCGCTTTCGCCACCGCTGGCGCAATTTTTACAATCAGACGCGGATCGAACGGTTTCGGGATCAGATAATCAGGGCCGAACGTCAGTTCCTGATCGCCATAGGCAGAAGCCACCACCTCACTCTGTTCCGCCAGCGCCAGTTCCGCAATCGCATGCACCGCCGCCAGCTTCATCTCTTCGTTAATCGCCGTCGCGCCCACATCCAGCGCACCGCGGAAGATAAACGGAAAACAGAGCACATTATTGACCTGATTGGGGTAATCAGAGCGGCCGGTACAGATAATGGCGTCAGGCCGTACCGCCTGCGCCTGTGGTGGCAGAATTTCCGGTTCCGGATTAGCCAGCGCCAGAATCAGCGGGTGCGGTGCCATGCGCAGCACCATTTCCGGCGTCAGCACTTTTGGGCCAGAACAACCAAGGAAGATATCCGCATCGGCAATCACCTCCGCCAGCTGGCGTTTGCCGTTATCGGCCACCGCATAAGCAGCCTTGGTCTCCGCCATCTCCGCGTCACGTCCGTGGTAAATCACCCCGCGTGAATCACACACCACAATATTGTGCTTCTGCATGCCGAGCGCCACCAGCAGATTCAGACAGGCAATCGCCGACGCCCCCGCACCGGAAACCACCAGCCGCACATCGGAGATATTTTTCTTCACCACCCGCAGGCCATTCAGGACCGCGGCGGTACAGATGATCGCTGTGCCGTGCTGATCATCATGGAACACCGGGATTTTCATCCGCTCACGCAGCGCTTTCTCAATATAGAAACACTCCGGTGCTTTAATATCTTCGAGGTTAATGCCGCCGAACGTCGGCTCCAGCGCGGCAATCACATTGATCAGCTTATCCGGGTCCTGCTCGTCGATTTCAATATCAAACACGTCGATACCGGCGAACTTTTTAAACAGCACGCCTTTGCCTTCCATCACGGGTTTGCCCGCCAGCGCACCGATATTGCCCAGCCCCAGCACCGCCGTACCATTGGAGATCACCGCCACCAGGTTGCCACGCGCGGTGTACTTGTGCGCGGCCAGTGGATCGTCAGCAATTTCCAGACACGGCGCCGCCACGCCCGGCGAATAGGCCAGCGCCAGATCGCGCTGCGTCGCCAGTGGTTTGGTGGGGGAAACCTGAATTTTACCTGGGGTGGGGAACTGGTGAAAATCGAGCGCACTCTGCTTCAGTTGGTCGTCCATCGTCGGAATCCCTGTCAGTTAGAGAGGTCGGAAACGCCAGTATAAAAGCGGCAAAAGGCGAAAAAACATGAAGCGCTTCAAACTTCACAATACCCGGGAAGATGATTTGGAAATAATTTCCAAATCATCGACATTTTGAACAGAGATAAGCAGAGGCGCGATACACCTGAAACCTCACAGCAACACATAAACGTAACGCGCAGGGAACACGGTCAACGGAGGAAAGCATCCCGCGCCATGGACGGCGCGGGCCGAGCCGTCAGGGATGACGTTTTTTGCGTCTTTCCGGAGCTGACCGTGTTCCCTGAGCGGTCACGGAACCGGAAGCGACGCCCCTGAGCAGACGAGGAACTAAAAGCGGTCCTCTGAAGGAGATGCAAAACGTAAAGTAATACCCGTGCTAATCCGCTTACTTCGTCATATTAAGCAAAGTACGAATATTCTGGGCTGACGTGGCAATAATATCGATAGCACCGGTACGCAACGCACCCAGAATCGCCATCGCCTTGGTATTTTCCGCCGCAATCGCAATCACGCAGGGAATTTTACGCAGCTCGTCAATACTCAGCCCGATCACCCGATCGTTCATCACCGTATCAACATGCTGACCCTGGGCATTAAAGAAGTCATACCCCGCGACATCACCGGTAACCCCCTGATTCAGGCTGGCATCAATGATTTCATGCGGGCTGAACCAGCCCAGCTTCACCATATAGCTGTTTTCATTCATATCGCCGATACCCACCAGCGCAATATCCGCTTTGCGCGCGCGATCCAGCGTCTCTTTGATGGTGCCGTTCTGCATAAAGGCATCTTTTAACGCGCGGTTTTCCACATACGCCGGGGCATACAGGGTTTCACTGGTGCCGCCAAATTTCTTCGCCAGACGGCGGCTGATATGGTCAGCATTAATCGCATCCCCCGGACGATGCGTGCCGCCAATACCGCTAATAAAGTGGCAGTTACGCGTCGGCACACTCCCCGGGTAATCGGCCACGGCCGCCACATTGCGTCCCTGCCCCACCGCGACCACAGCATTATCTTTCAGGTTTTGCGACAGATGTGCTGAGACCAATGCGGCCACCTGACGACGCTGTTCATCATCATCCTGATGGTCGAGTGCGATAAGCGCACGCTGCAGGGGAAAACGTTGCAGTAATTGTTGTTCCAGGCGGGTACTGAAGACCGGATGATAGCGCACATTAATTTCAACAATGCCCTCTTCCCTGGCCCGTTTTAATAAGCGCCCCACTTTGATACGCGAAATACCAAATTTCCGCGCAATCTCCTCCTGAGTGATTTCATCCTGATAATACGCAACCGCGATTTCCGTCAGCAGCTCGGTGTCCTGAGATAGCGTGTTTTTTTCCATCCGGTTAGTCGTCTCTTCGATATCAGTGGCTGGCACACTATCACGCGCACCAGAAGCAACAAGTTATCCCCGTCATATTTCGGGTATATATCATTGTATACTATCCACCAGGCGAATTTCTTTGTGATATCAACAGACATATCAGCAAAATGCAATGGCGTGCACCAGGCACGCCAGCGGGGAATTAACGCTTAATTGCGTCAATCTTCAGCATGCGGGCAATCACAATATCCAGCTCTTTTTCATCGAAAATCTGTTTCCAGTCTGGCTTAATGATTTTCTCACGACCATATTCCATGGCGATCATGCAGGCATCTGAGAACGGGTTCGTGGCGCGGAAGGCCACCGCCAGCGCAATCTGAATATGGCCGTACAGCATCGCTTTCGCCGCTTCTTCCGGCACGCCGCTGTGTTTTACCGTCTCATCCAGCGCTTCTTTCATAAAAGCGCCCGCCATACAGGCGACGGTTTCCACCAGTGTCGGCTCCAGATAAGCCAGCTGTTTGACCGTGACCCAGTGCACCTGCTCAACCGGACCATACATCACGCTGATCACCTTGCTCAGCTCGGCTTTCTGCGCATCACTGCCTGCCTCAAACGACGCCGCCACATGCTGCACTGCCGCGACGCCGCCAAAGGCATCAGCATGCTCCTCTTTGGTGTAACGCTGCAGGAATACCGACGGATGGCAGGGATGCGCCACCGCGTAATCGATGTCCGAACGCTGAGCAATCAGATTGGCATAGGCCGCTGCCGGGTCGAGGGTTAACAGTGTCGTGCCCGCTTTCATCAATGGCACCACCGCTTCAGACACTTTGCCCAGCACAATATCCGGCACAGCGAGGATAACCACATCACTGTGCGGCACTACCGATTCTGCGCTGGAGAGTTCACGCCCCTGCGCACTCATCTGCGTCTGTGCCTGCGGCGAATTTTCGCAGTAGAACACCTGGTAGTCGCTGTTCTGCAGGTTGGCGGAGATACGCATCCCCATTTTGCCGCCTGCGCCAATCACTGTGATGGTTTTTAATGTTGTGCTCATCAGTTACTCCTGGGGTTGTCTGTCACGTAAAAAGTCGACGCTCTGTTGCGTCCATTCGGCTTCGCGCTGGCAGGTGCTGGCCGCATCCTGCTGCCACGGCAGCCAGTGTTCGACGATTTGATTAATACCACGCTGCGCCGGACGCACCTGCGCAATTAACTGGTCGTAATCCAGTAAACCGGTGCCCAGCGGGCAGCCCGCGAGGGTGAAGCCGACCCAGCCCTGCTGGCGGCTGAAGGAGAAATCTTTGATATGCAGATTCAGCACCCGCGCCGCAGTATTGGCGATCACCTGTTGCGGCAGCTCCAGCGCGGCCACACAGTTGGCCGGATCAAGGCACACGCCGAGATAATCAGAAGGAAAACGGTTAATCACCGACATCAGGTCAGCACTGCTCACCTGTTCGTAGGTTTCGAGACACAGGCGCACGCCCTGCTGCTCACACTGCGGCAGAATGGTTTCAATCAGCGCCGCCGCTTCTGCCAGCGTCGGGCGATGGTCGGCGCTGTTAAACATGGAGCGCAGCACGCTCACCCGCAGCAGACGGGCAAGATGCAGATAGCGCTGCAGATGCGCCGTTTGTAAACCGCGCGTGCCCAGCTCCAGTTCGATACCCAACGTATCAGCCTGCTGGCGCAGTTCGCGCAGCTGCGCATCGCTCCAGCTTTCAATCGGAACGTAATCGCAGATCTGAAACAGCTTTACGCCCATCGCCGCCGTCTGCTCCAGCATCTGTAACAGCGTCAGCGGCGCAGGCACGCGCTCAGACATGCGCCAGAAAAAAGCATAAGTGCTTAAACCAATTGCCATTTATGCCTCCGTCGCCGTCAGCAGTGCAGCTGCTTCATCAATAATCTGCCGCAACGCCTGCGGCTGGTGGGCAAAACGCCCGAGGAACAGGCCATCAACATGGTGGCCTAAACGCGCCAGCAAACCGGGACCGGCGCTGCCGCCATAAATCACGCGGAAGCGGAAATCGCCCGCCACACGCAGCTGGCGCAGTCCTGCACAAACCTCAGCAATAAAATCGTCCGGCGCGGGCGCCGGAGCACCAATCGCCCACTGTGGTTCCCAGGCGATAACAATGTCGCCATTCAGCTGCTGCTCGCGCGCCTCACTCAGTGCGGCCTCCAGTTGCTGGCGGCAGATGGCAATCGCCTGCTCACTGGAGAGGTGCTGTTCTTCCCCCAGACACAGCACCGGGGTTAAACCATTGCGCAGCGCCGCCGCCAGTTTGGCGGCAATCTGCGTATCTGTTTCGGCAAAGTGGCGGCGACGCTCAGCATGGCCGATTTCAACCCAGCGGCTGCCCAGCTCCGCCAGCATCGGGCCACTCACTTCACCGGTCCAGGCACCGTTATCCGCCCAGCACAAATCCTGAGCGCCGATGGTCACCGGCGTACCAGAAAAAATCTCCCCCGTCGCCGCGATGGCGGGGAAAGAAGGCAGAACAAACAGACCGACTTCACCATTAACGATGGCCGGATGACGGCGGGCAATCTCCGCCACCTCCTGACTCCATGCCAGCGTCTGCTGATAGCTGAAATACATTTTCAGGCTAACGCCCAGCATGATGCGCGGTTGTGTCATGAATTCATCTCCTGCGGTTGTTGCTGCGCAGCACTGCTCTGCAACTGCGTCAGTACCCGGTTAACGATTAACGCCAGCGACACCGCGCCAGCATCTGGCGTGCCGAGGCTCTTTTCCGCCAGCGGACGCGCACGGCCCATTTTCGGCAGCAGCTGAGCGGTATCCTGTGCACTTTGCGTCGCCTGTTTCGCCGCCGCCACCCAGGCATCCGCCAGTGAATCTCCGGCATTTACCCGCCGGGTCAGGCAGTCACTGAACGGCACCAGCACATCGACCAGCGTTTTATCCCCTGGCTTCGCCTTGCCGAAATGCATAATCCCCTCTTTCGCCTGCTGCACGCCCAGCGCCACACGCCGGGCATCAGGCGTCTGCTGGTCGCCCAGCGCAGTGCCGATGGCAGTCAGCGCCACGCCCCATAATGCGCCGGATGTGCCGCCCGCTTTATCCGCCCAGGCATCGGCCGCGCGGCACAGCAACGTGCCTGCGCCCGCGTTACGTTGCTGCATCTCCTGCGCTTTCTCCAGCGCACCCAGCGAACCGCGCGCCATGCCGATACCGTGATCGCCATCGCCCGCCACCGCATCAATGCGGCCCAGTTCTTCACAATTTTCCTCAATCACTTCAGCAATGGCGGTCACGATGGACAGCACGCAGCGTGCCGCCTGCTGCGAGGCTTTACTGGCGGCAGGCACGTCATCCTGCTGCGGCAGCACCATGTCGACCGCACTCAGTGGTTCGGCAGGGATCACGCTGCCTTTGCGGAACGCTGGCGCATTGGCCGGGGCACGCCAGAAGGTGTCCAGTTCATCGTCCAGCCACATCAGCGTCAGTGAGGCACCTGCCATATTAAAACTGGTGACAAACTCGCCTACTTCCGGCTCCACGACCTGTAATCCCTCATCGGCCAGCAGCTGCGCCACGCGGCGATACACCACAAACAGCTCTTCATATTTCACTGAGCCGAGACCATTGAGGATCACCGCCACCCGCTGACCACGCCGGCTGGTAATTTCGTCCGGGCACTCTTTCAGCAGGCTGCTGACAAACAGTTCCGCCAGCGCATCCGCTGCCGGAATCGCACATTCGCTGATCCCCGGCTCGCCGTGAATGCCCATTCCCAGCGCCATGGTGCCGTGTGCCACTTCAAACAGCGGCTGACTCGCCCCCGGCAGCGTACAGCCGGAGAAGGCCACCCCCAGCGAACGGGTGCGATAGTTAGCATAGCGCGCCAGACGGGTAACCTCCGCCAGCGAATAACCGGCTTCCGCCGCTGCAGCCGCGACTTTAAAAATCGCCAGGTCGCCCGCCACGCCACGGCGTTTCTCGCGTTCATCAAGTGCCGCACTGTAAATATCGTCTGTCACGGCCAGCAGCTCGCAGGGAATGCCCTCGGCTTTCAGCCGCTCACAGGCCTGACCAAAATGCAGTACATCACCCGCGTAGTTGCCAAAGGCCAGCAGCACACCGCCACCATTATCGGCCGCGCGTGCCACGTTGTAGATCTGCTGCGCGGACGGAGAAGCAAACAGATTTCCCATCGCCGCGCCGTGTGCCAGCCCCTGCCCGACCAGGCCGGAAAACGCCGGGTAGTGGCCGGAACCGCCGCCGATCACAATCGCGACGCTGCCTGGCTGGCTGCGGGTGCTGCGCACCACGCCGCCGGGCACCTGGCGCACTTTATCCGCATTGGCGGCAACAAAACCTTCAATCAGCTCGCTGGCAAAGGCAGAGGGCTTATTAAACAACCAGGTCATTGGGATTGCTCCTGTGCAAAGTGAGTGGGTTCAACGCCACGCCGTTTCACATTCAGCAACACCATCAGCAGCGAGGAGAGCAGCATAAATCCGCCGACGACCATCATCGGCACCGTGTAACTGCCGGTGGAGTCATGCAGCATGCCGGTGAGATAGCCCGCAGAAAAACCGGCAACATTGCCAAGCGTATTGATCAGCGCAATGGCGGCCGCAGCCGATGCGCCACTGAGGAATTGCGTCGGTAAGGTCCAGAAATTAGGCAGTGCAGCAAAAATCGAGCTGGCGGTGACTGAAATCACCAGAATGGTCGCCAGCGGCGTCTCCATATACAGCGCCAGCGGTACGCTGATAGCACCGGTCAGGGCGGGCAGCGCAATATGCCAGGTTCGGCAGCCGCGACGCGTCGCATCCCGCGACCAGAAGTACATTGCCACTGCAGCAAACAGATACGGTACGCCGGTGATTAAGCCTTTCTGAATCACATTAAAGGTGGCGCCGAACTGTTGCTGGAAGCCGGAAATAATGGTCGGCAGGAAGAAGGCCAGCGCATACAGGCCGTAGATAAAGCCAAAGTAAATCAGGCACAACAGCCAGACGCGACCATTGAACATCACGGTGCGTACGCTGGCGTGAGCCGTGCCTTTTTGCTGATGCTCTTTTTCCAGCGCCTGGCTCAGCCACTCTTTTTCTTCCGCATTCAGCCACTTCGCCTCGCGCGGTGAATCGACCAGATAGAACCAGGCGACAATGCCGATGATAATGGCCGGAATAGAGACGCCGAGGAACATCACGCGCCAGCCAGCAAGATTAAACAGGCCGTGCTGCTCAATCAGTGCGGCAGCCAGCGGCGCGCCCAGCACTACCGTCAGTGGCTGTGCGAGATAAAACAGCGACAGAATTTTACTGCGGTGTTTCGCCGGCACCCACATGCTAAGGAACAGTATCGCTCCCGGGAAGAAGCCCGCTTCGGCAATTCCCAGCAGCACGCGCAGGATATACAACGCCTCCACACTGCTCACCCAGGTGAACAGCAGCGACACAATGCCCCAGCTGACCATAATGCGCGCCAGCCATTTCCGTGCACCGTAGCGATGCAGCGCCAGATTGCTGGGCACTTCCAGCAGGATATAACCAATAAAGAAGATGCCGGACGCAAGACCAAACTGCGCCGCTTTCAGGCCCAGATCTTCCGTCAGACCATTGGGGCCGGCGAAAGAGATGGCTGTGCGATCGAGGAAGTTAATAAAAAACATCAGCGCCACGAAGGGCACCAGCCGCAGGCAGACCTTACGGATCGCGGATTTTTCTACCGCGTGTTGATCGGGCGTGTTCATGGTTTACCCCCGGCCAGGTTGCAGACGGTGCTGAATACCCCTGGTGCGGGAGCCGTATTGCGAACCAGGTTCGCGGTTTTGCAGGTGAACAAAAGGCAGATTTGACGCATGGTTGAGTCCTCTGGTGGGTCTTCTTGTGCATTGCATCAATGCGTGAACATATGAACATTAACTGCATTTATGTTCAAACCCCAGCCCACAAAATTGAATTTGTGACACAGCTCTAAACCTTTAACTTTGCCGTAACACGGCACAAAACCACCTAATCCATGCACTGCAAGGCTGACAACGGACCACAGGAAAGGAAAACAATCAAAAACAAAAGAACGCCTATTGAGCATATGAACAATAGTGCGCTAGGGTAATAGCGAACCGCTGCCGGCATAACCAGGCAACTTGTTAACTCAGCAGGAGTACCTATGTCTTCTATCGCGATTGGAGCCGATGATGCGGCTCTGGAACTGAAAAACCTGATCAAACAGTATCTGCAGGAAAAAAATATCGCTGTCAGCGACTACAGCAATGACGCACAGGCGGAAAAACCGCTGTATCCGGACATTGCCTGGACCGTGGCCAACGCCGTGCGTGAAGGCAAACACCAGCGCGGTATTCTGATCTGCGGCACCGGCATTGGCATGGCGATTGTCGCCAATAAAGTGCCCGGCATCCGCGCGGCGCAGTGCCATGACACCTACTCCGCTGAACGGGCGCGTAAAAGCAACAATGCACAGATTATGACGCTGGGCGCACGCGTGATTGGCCCGGAACTGGCGCGCAGCATCGTCAACAGCTGGCTGAATTCAGAGTTTGAAGGTGGCGGTTCGACGGCCAAAGTGGAAAAAATCAGCTATTACGAGCAGACCGTTAGCGAGAAATAATGCCGGTGCGACGCGCAGCTGTGCGCTGCGCCAGCACGGTTTTTACGCTAACTGCTACACTTTTGGGTACGGCTTTTTATTCAGCGCCGTGGCGCGGCCATTGGGCGAATCCATTGCAATAATCAGAGAAAACGCATTTTCATCGCCGCATGTCTGATGCAATGTTTCGCCTGAGAATTATTTGCCGTGTCGGTTCGAGTCGTTGTCTCGCCACATTATAACAATGTGGCCTGTCGCCCCAGGTCGCCCGCTGGTTTAAGCGCATGCCCCCTTCGGTAAAAACAACGCCCGTCGCGGCGCTATTTTGCATCACAGATTGTTTATCAAGGAGACAAGAGATGAACCAGCTAGACGCCTTAAAACAGTTCACTACTGTGGTAGCGGACAGTGGCGATATTGAATCGATTCGTAGTTACCATCCTGAAGATGCCACCACCAATCCCTCCCTGATACTGAAAGCCGCTGGCCTCGATGCCTATAAGCATCTGATCGATGACGCCATCGACTATGCCAAAACGCAGGGCGGCAGTAAGGAAACCCAGATCATTAATGCCAGCGATAAAGTGGCGATCAACCTCGGCATGGAGATCCTGAAAAGCGTGCCGGGCCGTGTCTCTACGGAAGTGGATGCGCGCCTCTCTTACGATCGTGGTATGTGCGTCACCAAAGCGGAAAAACTGGTGAGAATGTATGAAGAGCATGGCATTAAGCGCTCACGCATTCTGATTAAGCTGGCATCAACCTGGGAAGGTATCCGCGCAGCGGAAGAGCTGGAGAAAAACGGCATCAACTGTAACCTGACGCTGCTGTTCTCCTTTGCCCAGGCGCGCGCCTGCGCCGAAGCGGGCGTGTTCCTGATTTCGCCATTCGTTGGCCGTATTTACGACTGGTATAACAGCCGTACCCCGCTGGAACCGTATGTTGCGGATGAAGATCCTGGCGTGAAATCCGTGCGTAGTATCTATGATTACTACAAGAAACACCGTTACAACACGGTGATTATGGGTGCCAGCTTCCGTAAAACCGAGCAAATTCTGGCGCTGGCGGGTTGCGATCGCCTGACCATTGCACCCAATCTGCTGCAGGAGCTGCAGAACAGCAACGCACCGGTTGAGCGCAAACTGACGCCATCAACGGAAGGCTTCCATCAGCCTGCGCCACTGTCTGAAGCGGAGTTCCGCTGGGCGCACAATCAGGACCCAATGGCGGTGGAAAAACTGTCTGAAGGTATTCGTCAGTTCGCTGTCGACCAGCAAAAACTGGAAGATATGCTGGCGGCGCGGCTGTAATGCCTGCCCGGTAAGCCGCCAGATAACCCGGAAAGCCAACGTACAAAATCAATCATCTCACGGGTGGCAGTGATGTCACCCGTGTCAATTCTGAAGCCTATACAGGGGAGTAAACATGTCCTCACGCAGAGAACTTGCCAACGCTATTCGCGCACTCAGTATGGATGCAGTACAGAAAGCCAAATCGGGCCACCCTGGCGCGCCAATGGGGATGGCGGATATCGCCGAAGTGTTGTGGCGCGATGTCCTGAAGCACAACCCGGCCAACCCCGCCTGGGCGGATCGTGACCGCTTTATTCTCTCTAACGGCCACGGTTCAATGCTGCTCTACAGCCTGCTGCACCTGACCGGTTATGACCTGCCGATGGAAGAGCTGAAAAACTTCCGCCAGCTGCATTCGAAAACCCCGGGACACCCGGAAATTGGCTACACGCCTGGCGTGGAAACCACCACCGGCCCGCTGGGCCAGGGGCTGGCTAACGCGGTAGGTCTGGCCATTGCTGAGCGCACGCTGGGCGCACAGTTTAACCGCCCGGGTCACGAGATTGTCGACCACTACACCTATGTTTTTATGGGCGATGGTTGCCTGATGGAAGGGATTTCCCATGAAGTCAGCTCGCTGGCGGGTACACTCGGGCTTGGTAAGCTGATCGGTTTTTACGATCACAATGGCATCTCCATTGATGGTGAAACCGAAGGCTGGTTTACCGATGACACCGCGAAGCGTTTTGAAGCCTATCACTGGCATGTGGTGCATGAAATTGATGGCCACGATCCCGACGCGGTGGCGCGCGCCATTAAAGAAGCGCAAAGCGTCACGGATAAACCCTCACTGATTATCTGCCGCACTCAGATTGGCTTCGGCTCGCCAAACAAAGCGGGTAAAGAAGAAGCGCACGGCGCGCCGCTGGGTGAAGAAGAAGTGGCACTGACGCGTAAAGCGCTTGGCTGGAACTTCCCGCCATTTGAAATCCCGCAGGAAATTTATCAGCAATGGGACGCAAAAGAAGCGGGTGCACAGCGTGAGAAGAACTGGAACGATGCCTTCGCGGCCTATAAAGCGGCGCATCCTGAACTGGCGCAGGAATTCAGCCGCCGGATGCAGGGCGAGATGCCGGAAAACTGGCAGGCGGAAAGCGCGAAATTTATCAGCGGACTACAGCAAAATCCGCAGAAAATCGCCAGCCGCAAAGCCTCGCAGAATGCGCTGGAAGCGTATGGCAAACTGCTGCCGGAGTTTCTGGGCGGGTCTGCTGACCTCGCGCCCAGTAACCTCACCATCTGGTCGGGTTCAAAATCCATTAAAGAGGATATCGCCGGTAACTATATCCACTATGGCGTGCGTGAATTCGGTATGACAGCGATTGCTAACGGCATCGCACACCATGGCGGTTTTGTGCCCTATACCGCGACTTTCCTGATGTTTGTGGAATATGCGCGTAATGCCGCACGTATGGCGGCGCTGATGAAAGCACGCCAGGTGCTGGTCTATACCCATGATTCTATTGGCCTTGGCGAAGATGGCCCGACCCACCAGCCAGTCGAGCAGCTGGCCAGTCTGCGCCTGACACCCAATATGAGCGTCTGGCGTCCGTGCGACCAGGTGGAAACCGCCGTGGCATGGAAACATGCCGTGGAGCGCCATCACGGCCCAACCGCGCTGATCCTGTCACGCCAGAATCTGGCACAACAGGAGCGCACGCCTGCCCAGCTGGAGAATATCTCCCGGGGTGGCTATGTGCTGCAGGATGCCGGGGACACGCCGGATGTTATTTTGATTGCCACCGGCTCGGAAATTGAAATCACCCTCGGCGCGGCGCAAAAACTGACCATCAGCGGCCACAAAGTGCGGGTGGTTTCACTGCCGTCTACCGACCTGTTTGATCTACAGGATGCGGCCTATCGTGAGTCGGTATTACCGGCCGCTGTTACGGCACGCGTGGCGGTCGAAGCGGGTATTGCGGATTACTGGTACAAGTATGTTGGCCTGAATGGCGCGATTGTTGGTATGACCGGTTTTGGTGAGTCAGCGCCCGCAGAGAAACTGTTTGCTGAGTTTGGCTTTACGGTGGAAAACATTGTCAGCAAGGCGGAAGCGCTGCTGAAAACGCGCTGAGAATGCCAGTGACAGCGATGTTAACCGCTCCTTCCCCCATGTAATGGGGGAAGGCTGGGATGGGGGAGCAAACAGCACCGAGCCAGTGGTTCCCCCTCCCCAACCCTCCCCCACTAATGTGGGGGAGGGAGTCACCGGTGCAGCGTCTCAGGGAAAGACATGTCAGGTCAGCCCGCAGGCTCCGCAGATTTTGCCGGTTCTGCCCGTTCCGTCACCCACAGTGACGGCCAGTCGTTACTGCCATGCCAGGCATCACAGGTCGATTCTTCGGTATACTCCGCCAGTTCGAAGGTTTCCCCATTAAACTGCCAGCGCGACGCATTACCACAATCCCCTAACCCACGCCCTTTCGACCAGGTCACCAGCTGACCGCTGGCCGCATCATATTCGGCATTAATCAGCTCCATCTGACGCTGGTTGCGGTTTGGTGGGGTGAAAGGCAAATCCAGCGTAAGACCACGCGCCGCATATGGCTGGCTGCGCGTCACTTCGAATGCAAGGTCGATAACGTTATACGCCCCCATCTCACAGCTCACCAGCAGCAGCGCCTTATCATCAGTGAGTGGCGCCACGCTGACTTCGCGCCGCATCGGATCAAGTGAACATTCACTGGTATTCACCCGCCAGGTGGCGAAATCAATCAGCCCATTGCTCTCTTCCCGCGTCAGCGGCGTGGCTTGCTGAGCTGGAGGGGGAAGCTGTGGCGGCGCGGGCGGTACATCGAACGCAACCCGGTCGCCACGTTTCACCCAGGCGCTCATCCCATTGGCGCGTCCCTGAATTTCATCCATCAGCAATAATGCCGCTTTCATACCATGCAGTGAAATCTGCGCCTGCGGGCGATACGTCAGCTGAATGACATCCGCATCCATCACCTGAGCAAGGAACTCATCAATCGAGATAGTGTGTGAGGTGGCAAGATGATGCGGCGCCACCGTCCAGTGTTTCAGATCGAGGCGCAGCCGTTGTTGATCGAGCAGCAAATTGTCCTGCAACGTACCACCGCTCAGTTCACCACTGTAGCTGTTGCCATAGTCGATGCGCAGCAACGGACGATCATTGCCACCCGCGTAACGGGAAATCGTCATCGCCAGACCATTATCGCCGGGGAAGCTGCGTGCCTGACAAAAATTCAGGTTATTGCAGGTAATCTGCCAGTCGGAAAATGTCTTTTGCAGCGGTTCCGCGCGCAGGCTGGCGCTCAACAGAAAAGGCAACAACAGCAGTGATTTCATCCAGTAAGACATTCAGCAGCCAGCCCTCCGAAAAAGCGAACAGTAGTATATGCTTTATCTTCGCGAGGCCGCGCTGCTGTCTCAATCGGATTTGTCGTACATTTAACTAACCAGTAACAAAAGCGCAGCGGCAGTCACAAAAACAGCGGGCGGTCACTGACCGCCCTGACATGTTACGCTTTCAGCCAGCCCGCCAGCTGGGCATGCTGCAACAGGATCACCGTCTTACCGTCACGAATCCGGCCGTCTTTCACCATTGCCAGCGCCTGCGGGAAAGGGATCTCCAGCACATGAATATCTTCATCATCGACGCCGCCCCCCTCATTTGCCCGCAGCGACTCATGATATTCAGCCGCAAAGAAATGGACGATTTCGGTCACGCCGCCCGGCGACATATAGAGTTCAAACAATTTCTCAACCTTACCCACGGCGTAACCGGTCTCTTCAATCGCTTCCTTACGAATGCAATCTTCCGGCGTGTCATCATCCAGCAGACCGGCGCAACTCTCAATCAGCATGCCGCTGTCATTGCCGTTGACATAGGTCGCGATGCGGAACTGATTAATCAGCACCACACTGTTTTTTTCACGGTTATACAGCAGAATTGTCGCCCCATTGCCGCGGTCATAAACTTCGCGCTTATGGCGTAGCGTGGCGCCATCTTTAGCAATCAGGTCGTAAGTGAAGTTGCGTAATACGAACCAGTTTTCGGAGAGAATCTTGTTTTTGATGATCTCTACTTTCGCCGACATACCGTCTCCATAATGCTGTGAAGGAGCCGATCATCTTAGAATGGAAAACGACGGAAGACTATCCGAAAGCAGAAAGAAAACGGGCCAGCAATCGCTGGCCCGGAGAGAACAATCAGGTGTTCGGTAAATCTTTTAACGGACGCTCCTGCGCGTCAGGCTGCGCGTGCGTTTCATCGTCATGATGCTCATACTGCGCGTGATGCTCCTGTTCTGCCTGAGCAATCGCGTGTACGCGCTTACGCACACCAAACCAGCCCAGCACCAGCAGCACCGCAATCAGCGGAATAGACGCAATGGTGTAAGTGCCGTTTGGATAGTCAAACGCCATCAGCACCAGCACGCTGAGCAGGAACAGCAGCGTCAGCCAGGAAGTGAACGGCGCGCCAGGCATTTTGAAGCTGACATCCGCCGCTTTACCTTCTTTAATCGCCTTACGCAGACGCATCTGGCAGACAACAATAAAGCCCCAGGCGGTAATGATCCCCAGAGACGCGTAGTTCAGGACGATCTCAAACACCTGAGTCGGCACATAGTAGTTCAGCACCACACCGATCACGTAAATGCCGATGGTGACCATAATACCGGCGTAAGGCACCTGCTGCTTGCTCATCTTCGCCATAAACTCTGGCGCGGAACCGCCCATCGCCATCGAACGCAGAATACGTCCGGTCGAGTAGAGACCTGAGTTGAGGCTGGACAGTGCGGCAGTCAGCACCACCATATTCATAATGCTGCCAACGTAAGGCACGCCCAGTTTGCTGAAGAAGGTGACAAACGGACTCTGGCCCGCCTGATACGCATTCCATGGCAGCAACAGCACCAGCAGCACCACAGAACCGACATAGAACAGGCCGATACGCCAGATGACGCTATTAATCGCTTTTGGCAGTACAGTCTGTGGATCTTTGGTTTCGCCAGCCGCCGTTCCCACCAGTTCGATGGAGGCAAAGGCGAAGACAACGCCCTGGATCAGCACCAGTGCAGGTAACAGACCATGCGGGAAGATACCGCCATTATCACTGATCAGATGGAAGCCGGTGGCATTGCCATCAAGCATCTTGCCGCTGCCAAGGAAGACAGTACCGACCACCAGGAACACAACAATCGCCAGCACTTTGATCAGTGCAAACCAGAATTCCATCTCGGCGAACCACTTCACGCCGATCATATTCATGGTGCCGACCACCGCCAGTGCGCCAAGGGCAAACACCCACTGTGGCACATCGCCAAACGCACCCCAGTAGTGCATATAGAGTGCAACCGCCGTGATATCAACGATACCGGTCATCGCCCAGTTAACGAAGTACATCCAGCCCGCGACAAACGACGCTTTTTCGCCGAGGAACTCACGCGCATAAGAGACAAAGCTGCCGCTGCTTGGGCGATGCAGAACCAGCTCGCCAAGCGCACGTAAGATAAAGAAAGAGAAAATACCGCACACCAGGTAGATCAGCGCCAGCGCCGGACCTGCTGCCTGTAAACGTCCACCCGCGCCAAGGAACAGACCCGTACCGATAGCGCCGCCGATAGCAATCATCTGTACCTGACGATTACCCATCGCTTTGTGATAACCCGAATCCTGCGAGTTCAACCAACGTCTTTTTGCAGCATGTACATCAGCTGCGTTTTTTTTCGTAGCTTTCATTTTTATTCCTGTTACCTGTCCGATGACAGAGCGCCTGTACGCTCAGCCCATTGCTGCAGACGTAACCAAACGTTTGCGTCAAGTCTGCCGAAATGGGGTAATCGCTATCATCCTGTTATTTATAATTTTCGGGATGCAGCCTATTTTACGGCGATGAATCCTACCCGTTCTGCGGGAACGAAGCAAAATAAACCATAAGGAAAAAAGATGACGTTTTGTAATTATGTGGACTGGCGACAAAAATAATCGTGTGTCACTTGACGCAAAACAAAAAAACCGACCGCAGGTTGCGGTCGGTTTAGTCAATGCCCACAGGCAAACTAAGGCTACACAGGACAGGAAAGGGGATTAACGGTAAATCTCTGCTGTACCACTCCAGCGGCTGGAATCACCCGGATTATCGAGGCCCACCACACGATAATGGGTCGCCCCCATCTCTTCCGCTTTCTGCGCTAGGTGATGCTGTGCATCGTCGATGGAACCACGCGCGCCAGAGATAGATACGCTACCCATACTCTGTAGTCCCTGCGCCTGCTCGTTATTCACTTCAGTGGCCGCCATTGCGGTAAAAGAAGAAGCAGCAAGCACGGCAACAGCAACGATGGCAGGTAATTTGATTTTCATAAGATGCTCCTTAGCACTTACTTCGTTAATCATAAGCTTGTTTGTTAATCACGATAATGATTATTACCTGCCCAATGAAAACCAACGTGACGCGTGGGTAAAAGCCTGCAAGCTTTGTGAAGAGAAACGGCAGCAATCCTGGGAACTGTCAGGAGTGGTATCAATGTTTGCTCCAGGTAACCTGATGTGATCAATCTCGCCGATACAGAAACATCTCCCCCTTCTCTTCTCTTTCGCTATCTCCCTGCTCCCGTTTTCCAGTGCGTCGCCTGCGACGTTTTGTATAGTTTTTTATAGCTATTGCTAACTAATATAGCAAATGCTATATCTGTGTATAAAATCACCTCACCTTCAGGATGGATAACTATGCATTGTGGAACTGTGCGATCGTTGGGACTGGCGGCTGTTGCATTAATGCTGGCGTTTAGCGCCAGTGCAGCGGAGAAGTTTAAGGTCGTGACGACTTTTACCATTATTCAGGATATGGCGCAGAACATCGCCGGTGACGCTGCAGTGGTGGAATCGATCACCAAACCCGGTGCCGAGATCCATGACTACCAGCCAACACCGCGCGATGTGCTGAAAGCACAGTCGGCCGACCTGATCTTATGGAACGGCCTCAACCTGGAACGCTGGTTTAGCCGCTTCTTCGCCAGCCTGCATGATGTGCCTTCCGCCGTGGTGACCGACGGCATCGAGCCGATGTCGATCAGCGACGGACCTTACAGTGGCAAACCGAATCCACACGCCTGGATGTCACCGTCCAATGCGCTGATCTATATTGAGAATATCCGTCAGGCACTGGTCAAATACGATCCGAAAAATGCCGACGTGTATAACCGCAATGCCAAAAACTACGCCGAAAAGATCCGCGCGCTGGATGCGCCACTGCGTGCACGCCTGGATAAAATCCCTGCGGCGCAACGCTGGCTGGTCACCAGTGAAGGTGCCTTCAGCTACCTCACCCGCGACTACCAGCTGAAAGAGGGCTGGCTGTGGCCCATCAATGCGGATGAGCAGGGTTCACCACAACAGGTGAAGCACGTGATTGACCTGGTACGCCAGCATCACATTCCGGTGGTATTTAGTGAAAGCACTATCTCGGATAAACCCGCCCGCCAGGTGAGCAAAGAGACCGGAGCACGTTACGGCGGCGTGCTGTATGTCGATTCGCTGTCACAGGCGGATGGCCCGGTGCCAACCTATATCGACCTGTTGCAGGTTACCGTTAATACGATTGCGAAAGGGTTCGGACAATGAGTAACGGGGCGCATATTTCGCTGCAAAATATTACCGTAACCTACCGGAACGGCCATACGGCGCTGGTCGACACCAGTTTCGACCTGCATGCTGGCAGCTTGTGCGCCCTGATCGGCGTCAACGGCAGCGGCAAATCAACGCTGTTCAAAAGTATTATGGGACTGGTGAAACCCACCAGCGGCAAAGTGGAAATCAACCAGCAGCCGGTCGCGAAAGCGCTGCGTAGCAACCTGATCGCCTATGTACCGCAAACCGAAGAAGTGGACTGGAATTTCCCGGTGCTGGTCAGCGACGTGGTGATGATGGGCCGCTACGGTAAGATGTCGTTCCTGCGTATTCCGTCTGCTGAAGATAAGCGGCGGGTGGAGCAGGCGCTGGATCGCGTCGGTATGCTGCATCTGCGCGACCGGCAGATTGGCGAACTGTCTGGCGGTCAGCGTAAACGTGTGTTTCTGGCGCGTGCGCTGGCGCAGCAGGCCAGCATTCTGCTGCTCGATGAACCTTTTACCGGCGTCGATGTGCAGACCGAAAACGCGATTGTCGATATGCTGAAAGCGCTGCGGGATGAGGGCCATCTGTTGCTGGTCTCCACCCATAACCTGAGTTCCGTGCCGACATTCTGCGATCGGGTAGTGATGATTAACCGTACCCTGGTGGCCTGCGGACCCACCGAAACCACCTTTACCCAGCAGAATCTGCAGCAAACCTTTGGTGGCGTGCTGCGTTATCTTACGCTGCCTGCCGATACCGCCGTGGAAGCCGCGCCAGACACTCCGCTGTGTGGGAGCGGGCAATCATGATCGAGCTGCTGCTGGAACCTCTGCATTATAACTATATGGTCAAAGCGATTGGCGTCAGCGCGCTGGTCGGCGCCAGTTGTGCTTTTTTATCCGCCTGGCTGATGCTGAAAGGCTGGTCGCTGATGGGCGATGCCCTGTCACACTCCGTGGTGCCGGGCGTCGCGGCAGCGTATGCCATTGGCCTGCCGTATGCGGTCGGTGCCTTTATCACCGGCATGCTGGCAGCACTGGGGATGACACTGGTGCGCCATCTGACCCGTCTGCGTGAGGACGCGATTATTGGCCTGGTCTTCTCCAGCTTTTTTGCCGCGGGTCTGCTGATCATTTCCCTTAACCCGACATCGGTAAATATCCAGTCGATTATCTACGGCAATATTCTCGGTATTGCAGATGAAGATGTGATTCAGGTCGCGGTGATTAGCGCCATTTCGCTGCTGATTATGCTGCTGATCTGGAAAGATTTGCTGGTGGTATTTTTTGATGAAGGACATGCCGTCTCGGTTGGCCTTTCCCCGCTACGGCTGAAAATCCTGTTCTTCACCCTGCTCAGCGCCTGCACCGTCGCCGCACTGCAAACCGTCGGTGCCATTCTGGTGATTGCCATGGTGATTACCCCAGGCGCCACCGCATGGCTGCTGACCGACCGCTTCCCGCGCCTGCTGCTGATTGCCGTCACGCTGGGCGCGACCACCAGCGCGGCAGGCGCATGGCTGAGCTACTACCTTGATGGCGCAACGGGTGGCGTGATTGTCACGCTGCAAACCGCACTGTTTCTGCTGGCCTTTTTCTTTGCCCCTAAATATGGCCTGCTCGCCAGCCGACGTAAGGTTCGGAGAGCAACGCTATGAGTATGCTATTTGAACTGGTCAGCCAGCCGCTCAGCCTGCCCTTTATGCAACGTGCGCTGCTGACCGCCATGATTAGCGGTACGGTTTGCGCCATTCTCTCCTGCTACCTGGTGCTGAAGGGCTGGTCGCTGATGGGCGACGCCATTTCCCACGCGGTATTGCCCGGCGTGGTGCTGGCCTATGTGGCTGGCGCACCGCTGGTGGTGGGCGCTTTCGCGTCCGGCCTGCTGTGTGCTGTTGCGACCGGCTATATCAAGGACCACTGCCGTATCAAAGAAGATACCGTGATGGGGATTGTATTCTCCGGCATGTTTGCCATCGGGCTGGTGATGTTTTCCCGTATCGAAAGCGATCAGCATCTGAGCCATATCCTGTTCGGCAATGTGTTAGGTGTCACCGCTGCGGAGTTCTGGCAATGTCTGGTGATCAGCCTGCTGGTTAGCGTGGTGATGCTGGTGAAACGTAAGGACCTGCTGCTGTATTGCTTCGATCCGGCGCAGGCACGGGTCATCGGCTTACGGGTTAAGTGGCTGCATTATGGCCTGCTGAGTATGTTAGCACTGACTATCGTTGCTGCCCTGCAGGCTGTAGGGATTGTGCTGGTGGTCGCGATGCTGATTACCCCGGGGATCACCGCGCTGATGTTGTGCCGCAGCTTTAGTGCCATGCTGGTTGTCGCTACTCTCAGCGCGCTGTTCTCCGCTTTCGCCGGAACGCTCGCCAGCTTCTGGCTGGATGCGGCCACTGGCCCCTGTATTGTCCTCATCCAGGCGGCACTGTTTGTGCTGGCGTGGCTGGTTAGCTATCTGCCGCGGCGAGTCGTCTCTTCACAAAAAGTGAGTGAGTAATCACCTCACCCCCCCTCCCTGTCTTCCCCCGCCCGGGGGAAGACATAGCGCGATGATATTTTACATTTCTCCTTAATTTCTCCACGATTCTTTCATCCACTACGGGTAAAGTAATTTCCTGCCGGAGAAGTCTGAATCAACAGAACATTTTTCCCGGCTGCAACACTTTCTTCGCCGATAACCCTGATACTGGCGTATTTTCTTTGTGAGCTAAGACTACTGCTGCTGAGGAGCTCTGATTTCGATGGCGAAATTCTTTATTGATCGCCCGATTTTTGCCTGGGTACTGGCAATTATCCTGTGTCTGGCCGGCGTGTTGTCGATCATGTCACTCCCCGTAGAGCAATATCCCGATCTGGCACCGCCGAATGTGCGTATTACCGCTAACTATCCTGGTGCATCTGCAGAAACGCTGGAAAATACCGTGACGCAAGTGATCGAGCAAAGCATGACGGGCATCGATAATCTGATGTACATGTCGTCGCAAAGCAGCAGTACCGGGCAGGCAACGATTACCCTGACCTTTACCGCCGGCACCAACCCCGATGAAGCGCGCCAGCAGGTGCAAAACCAGCTGCAGTCCGCCGTGCGTAAGCTGCCACAGGATGTGCAGCAGCAGGGAGTGACCGTAAATAAAACCGGCGATACCAATATCCTGATGCTGGCGTTTGTCTCCACCGACGGCAGCATGGATAAACAGGATATTGCTGACTATGTCGCCAGTAATATTCAGGACCCGATCAGCCGTATCAGCGGCGTCGGTCAGGTGGACGCCTATGGCTCGCAATATGCGATGCGTATCTGGCTCGACCCGAACAAACTGATTAACTATGCCATGACTACCCAGGATGTGGTTGACGCCATTTCTTCGCAAAACAGCCAGATTGCGGTCGGCGAAGTGGGCGGCACACCGTCAGTGGATCGTCAGGCACTGAACGCCACCATTAATTCACAGTCTCTGCTGCAAACCCCGGAGCAGTTCAAAGCCATCATCCTGCGCGCGAATCAGGATGGTTCGGTCGTCACCCTCGGTGATGTTGCAGAAGTTCAGCTGGGTGCAGAAAAGTACGATTTCCTCAGCCGCTATAACGGTCAGGCGGCATCTGGCCTCGGGGTGAAGCTGGCGTCCGGCGCCAATGAACTGGAAACCGATAAGCTGGTGCGTGCGCGCATCGAAGAGCTGTCGCACTTCTTCCCGCACGGGCTGGAAGTGAAAGTGGCCTATGAAACCACGCCGTTTGTCACCGCTTCCATTCATGATGTGGTGAAAACGCTACTCGAAGCGGTACTGCTGGTGTTCCTGGTGATGTACCTGTTCCTGCAAAACTTCCGTGCCACCCTGATCCCCACCATTGCCGTACCGGTGGTGCTATTTGGCACCTTCTCGGTTCTGTATGTCTGCGGATTCAGTATTAACACCCTGACGATGTTCGCCATGGTGCTGGCCATCGGCCTGCTGGTTGATGATGCCATCGTGGTAGTAGAGAATGTCGAACGCATTATGAGCGAAGAGGGATTATCGCCGCGTGATGCCACCCGTAAATCGATGGGACAAATCCAGGGAGCGCTGGTAGGGATCGCACTGGTGCTGTCCGCCGTATTTATCCCGATGGCCTTCTTTGGCGGCACCACCGGTGCTATCTATCGTCAGTTCTCAATTACCATCGTCGCCGCGATGGTGTTGTCGGTGCTGGTGGCGATGATCCTGACGCCAGCCCTGTGCGCCACGCTGCTGAAACCGTTGCCGCAGGGCCAGCATCATGGCCGGCACGGTTTCTTCGGCTGGTTTAACCGTATGTTCCACCGTAACAGCGAGCGCTACGAACGTGGCGTGCTGAAAATTCTGCAACAAAGCGGACGCTGGCTGCTGCTGTATCTGGCAATTATTGGCGTGATGGCCTTTCTGTTTCTGCGTCTGCCCACCTCGTTTTTACCGCTGGAGGACCGCGGCGTCTTTACCACCCAGGTGCAGTTACCACCGGGTTCCACTCAGCAGCAAACGCTGAAAGTGGTCCAGAAGGTGGAAAATTACTATATGACGCATGAGAAGGATAACGTGCAGTCAGTGTTTGCCACTGTCGGCTCTGGCCCGGGCGGTAACGGCCAAAACGTCGCACGTCTGTTTATCCGCCTGAAAGACTGGGATGAACGTCCGGGTGCAGAACGCAGTTCGTTTGCCATTATCGAACGCGCCAGCCGGGCATTTCGTAAGATTAATGAAGCGCGTGTCATCGCCAGCAGCCCACCGGCCATTACCGGCCTCGGTAACTCGGCGGGCTTCGATATGGAACTGCAGGATCATGCTGGTATTGACCACACCCGGCTGATGCAGATGCGCGATCAACTGCTGGCGATGGCCGACAGCGATCCGCAGCTGGCGCGTGTGCGCCATAACGGGCTTGATGACCGGCCACAGTTGCGTATTGATGTTGACCAGCGTAAAGCACAGGCGCTCGGCGTCTCACTTGATGATATTAATGACACGCTGAAAACAGGCTGGGGCTCAACCTATGTTAATGATTTCCTTGATCGTGGCAGGGTGAAAAAAGTGTATGTCCAGGCGGCGGCGAAATACCGTATGCTGCCGGACGATATCAGCAAATGGTATGTACGTAACAGTGCAGGCGGCATGGTGCCATTTATCGCATTCGCCAAAACCGCATGGGAAACCGGTTCGCCACGCCTCGAGCGTTACAACGGTTATTCCGCGCTGGAGATCGTCGGTGAAGCAGCCCCGGGGGTCAGTACCGGTACGGCGATGGATATTATGGAAAAGCTGGTCAGTCAGTTGCCACTCGGCGTCGGTTTTGAATGGACTGGTGCATCTTACCAGGAGCGTATGTCTGGCGCTCAGGCGCCTGCGCTGTATGCCATTTCGCTGCTGGTGGTCTTCCTCTGTCTGGCAGCGCTATATGAAAGCTGGTCTATCCCCTTCTCTGTGATGCTGGTGGTGCCACTGGGCGTGGTCGGCGCACTACTCGCTACCTGGATGCGTGGGCTGGAAAATGATGTTTATTTCCAGGTCGGTCTGCTGACGGTGATTGGTTTGTCGGCGAAAAACGCCATTATGATTGTTGAATTCGCCAATGAAATGAATACCAAAGGACGTGAGCTGATCGAATCCACGCTGGAAGCCTCACGTCAGCGTTTACGTCCGATTTTGATGACCTCGCTGGCCTTTATTTTCGGCGTTCTGCCGATGGCAATCAGCAGCGACGCAGGTTCCGGCAGCCAGCATGCGGTAGGGACGGGTGTCATGGGCGGAATGATCGCCGCCACCGTGCTGGCGATATTTTTTGTACCGCTGTTCTTTGTCGTGGTCCGTCAGCGCTTTCCGCTGAAAGAGAAGACGCATCAATAAAGGAAAAAAGGCCGCCAGTATGCTGGCGGCCTTTCACTATGTTGTATTCGGTATGGTTAGAGCTTACTGCAACAGATACGGTAGATCGCTTTCTGAAAGAAATGCTTACTTACGCAACATTGCTTCAATAAAGTCTTTCCAGTTCCCCAGTTCTAAATCAATCATGTTACCCTCTCTCTTATAATCAGGCGCAGTATACGCCTGTTTTTTGAGCAGGTGAATACATTCACCCTATAATTATCATCGGCATTTTTTATCAAAACTGTAAAATTTGCTGCTGGTCATAAATTTAAGATAAGACATCAATCTAATTTATTGAAAAGATTAGCCCTCTCCTTATCGAGACCATAAATGCGTTTAATTCTCAAATACAACAGAACGGTGTTCTGTCTGCAAGATGGCTACGCTGATGTCGGAAAGTAAATAAATCGGTTACCAGACATAATAAGAAAAAAGTGAAGGGGCGCCTAAAGTACCAAAAACCACACACCATCAGGCGGGGTTCCCCCCGCCCACGGTTAGCTCTTAAATTCGTAGTTTAAAAACGCCGTATATTCATTACTTCCCTGAGTAACACGAATCTCGCACAGACGATCACCAATTATCCAGAGACTCAATAATAATGTTAAACAAACCACTATTAATGCATGTAATAAATATTTCCGTGGCATTTAAACCTCCTTGCATCACTGCAATTAAGAGTCTATCCTGACTCTGTGTGGGAGTCGGGACAGGCCTCAGGTTAATAGAATATTGACCTGGGGCCTTCTTCTGTCCACTATCAAAAAAACACCTGAAGCAGACAGCTTCAGGCGCCCGGAATGATGCTAATGCAGAACATTGACCTCTGTCATTACCTGAACAAATAATAATAAAGAAAAAAGACAGCACTCATCACAAACGAGTTAAATATAATAATTATTTAATGAATAATAAAAAGGGTGCCTGAAGCACTGACAACTCCACCAGTCAGGCGGGGTTTCCCCCGCCCGCGGTTAGCTCTTAACTTCACAGTTCAGGAACGCCGCATATTCATTACCACCCTGATTAATTCGCACTTCACATAAACGGTCACGAACTAACCACAGTGCAACCAGTAATGTAAAACAAACCACCACCAGTCCGCGTAATAAATACTTTTTTGGCATTCAGACCTCCGTTGCATTTCTGCTGTTAAGAGGCTATCCTGACCTTGTGGTGTGTCAGGAGTGGCCTCAGGTTAATAATATATTGACCTGGGGCCTTCTTCTGTCAGCTCGTGAAATACCTGAAACTAACAGTTTCAGGCACCCATAACTATGCTACCCGGCAGACTGACTCCCGTCATTAGCATCCCGACTAATAAACAATGATATTTCGGCATAGCTCGCAATTATTATTATCCTGACACGATGATTTATTGCATAATAACCAGCAATCAGGCTAATAAAGAAAATACGAAACTATTATCAGGAGAATAATGATTTATGACTGAAGGCAATCTGCAGCAACCACTCACGATGTACGGCATCAAAAACTGCGACACCATCAAAAAAGCGCGTCGCTGGCTGGAAAGCCAGAACATCGACTTCCGCTTCCATGACTACCGTGCAGATGGTCTGACCGCAGAACTGCTGCAACGCTTTATCGATACGCTTGGTTATGAATCCCTGCTCAATACACGCGGCACCACCTGGCGCAAACTGCCAGAAGAACAGCGTAACGCCATTAATAATGCCGATGCCGCGCGCGAATTGATGCTGACACAGCCGTCAATTATCAAACGCCCATTGCTCTGCGACGCTGGCGGCTCTATGCTGCTGGGCTTTAGCGAAACAACTTATCAGCAGTTTACCCAGGAGAAGTCATAATATGTTCTGTCCGGTCATTGAGCTGACGCAGCAGCTTATTCGTCGCCCTTCCCTCAGCCCCGATGATGCCGGCTGTCAGGCCATTATGATCGAGCGGCTGCAGGCTATTGGTTTTAACGTCGAGCAGATGAATATAGATGACACCCTGAACTTCTGGGCGTGGCGTGGCGATGGGCAAACCCTGGCCTTCGCTGGCCATACCGATGTGGTGCCAACGGGTGATGTCAGCCGCTGGATCAATCCGCCATTTGAACCAACCATTCGTGACGGCATGCTGTACGGCCGCGGCACTGCGGATATGAAAGGTTCACTGGCGGCGATGGTGGTGGCGGCAGAACGTTTTGTCGCAGCGCACCCGAACCATAAGGGCCGTCTGGCATTTCTGATCACCTCTGACGAAGAAGCTACGGGTGCGAACGGCACCGTGAAGGTGGTGGAAAAGTTGATGGCGCGTAACGAACGTCTCGACTACTGCCTGGTCGGTGAGCCATCCAGCACCGAAGTGGTGGGTGACGTGGTGAAAAATGGCCGCCGTGGCTCGCTGACTGCCAATCTGACCATCCACGGCGTGCAGGGTCACGTTGCTTATCCGCACCTCGCCGATAACCCGGTGCATCGGGCAATGCCGGCGCTGAATGAGCTGGTTGCAACCGAATGGGACCAGGGCAATGAATTTTTCCCGGCCACCAGCATGCAGATCGCGAATGTTCAGGCCGGTACTGGCAGCAATAACGTCATTCCCGGCGAACTGTTTGTGCAGTTCAACTTCCGCTTCAGCACCGAACTGACTGATGAAATGATTAAACAGCGCGTGACAGAACTGCTGGATCGCCATCAGCTGCGCTACAGCCTGGACTGGTGGCTTTCCGGCCAGCCATTCCTCACCTCACGCGGTAAGCTGGTCGATGCGGTGGTGAACGCCGTTGAGCACTATAATGAAATTAAACCGCAGTTGCTGACCAATGGCGGTACCTCCGATGGTCGTTTTATCGCACGGATGGGCTCACAGGTCGTTGAACTGGGTCCGGTCAATGCCACGATCCATAAGATCAATGAGTGTGTGAAGGCGTCGGATCTGCAACTGCTTAGCCGTATGTACCAACGTATTATGGAACAGCTGATCGCCTGAAGCGGGGAGAAATATCATGGAATGGATTAAAGAGTATTGGTGGGTCCTGATTATCTTGCTGATGGTGGGCGCGCTGATGAATGTCTATAAAGACCTGAAGCGCATCGATCATAAAAAGTTTATGGACAACAGGCCCGAGCTGCCGCCCCATCGCGATTTTAATCATAAATGGGACGATGAAGAGGACTGGCCGAAAAAGAAATAGTCGTCGGTCCCCCACTCCTCTCCCGCCCGGGAGAGGAGCTGCTGGCTCTCCTGCGCCCGCCTGCGGTCATATGCCATTAACGCCTGCTGTGCTTCAATTCGCCACTGGTTTAATAACGCCTTACGCCCGGATAATCCCAGCAGGCGGGATAATTCGCTGGCAGGCAATTGCTGGTTAATCGCACCACGCAGTGCAGGCAGGATCAGTGAAACGTCGGCCAGCAAACGCCCGAGCGCTGGCCATGCGGCGTCAAACGAACGCCGGGCAAAGGCAAATCCCGCCGCCTCATGCCAGTCATCTTCAGTGAAACACTGCTGTTCATCGCAGATGATTGCCAGCGGTTGTGTCAGCTTTTGCCGCAACCACCAGTAATCACGCGCCAGTCGCCGTGCCGCACGATCCACCAGTGTATGACCTGCCGCCGTTACCGGCAGCAGCGCCATCGCGCTATAGCAGCCGCTGCTGGCCTCACGCTGGGTGCTGATACGTACCAGCTGAAAACCGCAACGCTGCCAGAAACGCCAGAGTTCATCGGTATAACCAAAACTAACCGAGAGAAAATCCAGTGCGTCAGCATCAGCGGCGCAGTGTGCAATCAGCTGCTGGCCAATACCGCTGCGACGCAGTGACGGCGCAACCGCAATACGCGTAATCCGCCGCGAACGCAACCGGGCCGCTTCAGGGAAACCGGCGTGTGCCGCCAGCGACTGTGCCACCAGATTACCGCGCGGGCGGCGGTCGCCAGCCCAGACCGCAAATGCCAGCCCGGCATCCAGCCCTCCCTCATCGACCAGCCACAATGCCCCACAAATCTGCTGCTGGCTGTGTGCGGCAATAAAATGCATCCCCTCCGCATCCATCATGCGGCGCAAATCAAGAGGCGAGGTGCGGTAGTGCGCACTGGCAAGCAGATGATACATTGCCGTCAGCTGCTGCGGCTGTGTTTGCCAGTGCTGCTGCTCCAGACGCAGGAATGCCGCAGGCCCGGTAATCTGCGGATTGATGTTTTCAGCAAACAGCAATGCATTATCGACAACACGCTCCAGCGGATCATGTTGTGCCCAGCGCAGCGGCTGGTCGAGGGTGTAAAACTGCGCCTGCGGCAACGCGGCACAAAACTTCAGTAAAAAACCACGACCAGTACCTTCATACCCCTGCACGGTGGTGGTAAGTAATACACGCGGAAAATAGCGGATTAAACGCTGTAACAGTGGCGTCGGGATCGCAGCGGCTTCATCAATCAGCAACCACTCAGCCTCTGGCGCTTCCTGTTCACAGGCAGCCAGCAGGGCATCTGGAGCGGAGAAGTGAAACGCCTCGCCTGCAAACCGTGCCAGTACCTCAACCGACACCTTTGCCGGCGCCGTCACGACACAGCGTCCTGGGGAGTGTTGCGCCAGCATACCTGCCAGCGCCGATTTGCCGCGACCACGTGGCGCAGTCAGCACCGAAATACCCGGTTCTGATGACAGCAACGCCTGCACGATCTGTTGCTGCTGACGTTCGCCGTCTGGCTGCCACGCAGGACGGGGAGCTAAAGGCGGCAGATGCAGCGGCTCTCCCTGACGCAGCATTGCCACTTCCGCATCGTGCGATAGCGTATACTGCAGATGGTGCACAAAATGGGGTGTCGCGATAGCCTGCGCGCCATCATTCCAGCGCAGCGTATCCTGATCGACGGTCACAGGCCACTGCCGCCATGGCGGCGTCATCAGCAACAGCCAGCTCCCGGCAAGAAGCGTTCCTGCCAGGGCAGCAAAGGCTTCGGCATGAAATCCCGCGCGGGCATCGAACACGGCATGACGAAACTCCTGGCCCAGCAATGTCCGCATCGCGCCGGGCGTATAACAGGGGCCATCTGCTGGCTGTTCACTGACCCGCAGCCAGTAGCCAGACAGCGACGCCTGCCACAGTGCTGCCTGCTGTTCACACCACTCTGCCTCGCCACTAATCACCAGCAGACGACGCACACCCTGCCGTTGCATATCAGCAGTCAGTTGCAGAAGGTCCATCACCCGTTACGCACCAAAAGTATTACACTGGCCGGGGTCGCCGCTGTCGAAGCCGCGTTTGAACCAGCTGTAACGCTGAGCTGAACTGCCATGCGTAAAGCTGTCTGGCACCACGTGCCCCTGGCTGCGCTGCTGCAAACGATCATCACCAATGGCGGTCGCCGCATTCAGCGCCTCCTGCAGATCGCCAGGCTCGAGAATCCCCTGCTGCTGCATATAGTGACCCCAGACACCGGCAAAACAGTCGGCCTGTAATTCCATATTGACTGACAACTGGTTACGCTGCGTTTCTGATGCCTTTTGCTGCATCTCACGTACTTTTGGTTCAATTCCCAGCAGTTTTTGCACATGATGACCCACTTCATGGGCGATCACATAACCCTGAGCAAAATCGCCGCCCGCACCGAGCTGTGTTCGCATCTGATCATAAAAGGAGAGATCGATATAGACCTTGCTGTCAGCCGGGCAGTAAAACGGTCCCATCACCGACTGGCCAGTACCGCAGCCAGTCGATCTTGAGCCGCGGTACATCACCAGCCCCGGTGGCTGCCAGGGTTTGCCCATCTGCTGAAACAATTTTTGCCAGGTGTCTTCATTGGTCGCGAGCATGACTTTGGTAAATTTCGCCGCTTCATCATCCTGCTGAGCGCGACGCTGCTGCCCCGGAACTTCGCCGGTCAGTAACGGCGTCAAATCATAGCCGTAGTAACTCGCCAGAATGACGATAAACAGCAGGATAATCCCGCCCTTACCGCGCGGAATACGCATACGGCCAACACCCATCGAAGCAGACTCATTGCGTCGGTCTTCCACATTGTCGCTTTCACGACGCCCCTGCCAACGCATAACGCACCTCATGTATGGATTACAGCAAATAAAGCAGATAGTAGCTGTGCTGCCCCTGAATAACCAGCACCGCCGTGGTGGCATATCATCACAGCCACAAAAGCAGGGGTAAACAGAGCAAGGCAGTTAAGGCGGGAGAACAAACAGATGAAACAACAGTACCTACAACGACATCAGGCCGGTATCACCGGCCTGTGAAGAAAATAACGGCAAGGAAAACGATTGCGCAGTTAGTCTAATTTAACGCCAAGACGGTGAGCAACTTCTTCATACGCTTCAATCACGCCGCCGAGGCTCTGACGGAAACGATCTTTGTCCATTTTTGCCAGGGTGTCTTTGTCCCACAGACGCGCACCATCCGGCGAAAACTCATCGCCCAGCACCACTTCGCCCTTGAACAGACCAAATTCCAGTTTAAAGTCCACCAGAATCAGACCCGCATCGGCAAACAGCTTGCTCAGCACTTCATTAGCTTTGTAAGTCAGCTCACGCATACGCGCCAGGTTCTCTTTATTCACCCAGCCAAAGGTTTCGCAGTAAGACTCATTCACCATCGGATCATGTTTGGCATCATCTTTCAGGAACAGATCGAACAGTGGCGGATTCAGGATGATACCCTCTTCCACACCCAGACGTTTTACCAGAGAGCCTGCCGCGCGGTTACGAATCACGCATTCAACCGGCACCATCTCCAGCTTTTTCACCAGGGCTTCGTTATCTGACAGCAGCGCTTCCATTTGCGTCGGGATGCCCGCTTCTTCCAGTTTGGTCATAATAAAGTGGTTAAACTTGTTATTTACCATACCTTTGCGGTCAAACTGCTCAATACGGGCGCCATCTCCTGCTGACGTATCGTTGCGGAATTCGAGTACCAGCAGGTCCGGATTTTCGGTGCTGTAAACGGTTTTCGCTTTGCCGCGATACAACTCAGCTTGCTTTTGCATCTTGATTAACTCCAAACGTGATAAAAAAGGGCCGGGAAGTCCGGCCCTGATAGTTTACCTGTTAAACGCTGCCTGGAACACAGCGACCAGCGCATCGTTCTGCGACTGGGTTAGCGGATGTCCTTTCGGATCGATAAACTGCAGGCTACTGCGGTTATCTAAATCACCCACCTGTAGTTTGTAATCGCCGTTTGGCAACTCAGGATCTTTCGCTCCCAGGTCGTCAAAGCGGCCGCTGCCCGGTGCCTTGTAAGTGATAGCCAGGCTGCCCTGCGAGCGGTTGCTGTCTTTCACTTCCATGCCAACGCGTTTCAGCGCATCTGGCAGACGCTGCCATACCGCATTAAACGGCGCACGCAGGATCAGGTTCGGCAGACCGGTATCATCTGCACCACTCTGCACATCGACGCGGGTAACACCATGGTTCGCCGCCGCATCTTCCTGTGCTGAGGAGATCTTGTCCATGCCGGTACTGATATCATTCAGCATCTGTGCTGTATAACGCTGGATCTGCGCAGGTGCCGTAACGTCAGCGCCCTGCTGCTGCAGCTGCAGCAGACGAACAGTCAGCGCCTGCTGATAACCCTGCTGTTGCACGCTAATCTGATAGCGACCACGGTATTGGTTATCTTCATCCGCACGGTTCCACTGTACCCAGTCGGTGGTCAGCTGCTGGCTGGCATCCTGACGATCGGCAATCGGGAACTTGTAGGACTGAACCACATTCACCACCTGCGGCCAGATTGAACCACTGCGGGTATTTTCCAGCATCAGAGTACCGGTGTTACCGGCAAACTGACTGCGTGCGCCATTCAGCAGCGCCAGTGGCTGAGCTGGCGGACGAATATCCAGCTGTTTGCCTGTCACGCCGTTACCCGCCGTGGCAGCAATATCATAATCACCGTTCTGCAGCGGCAGGATCATCCCTGCGGGTGCGTGCAATTCTTTCAGTTCGGGAGCCTGCAGATAAGACTCGTCGCCGCTCACCTGACGCTTGTAGCGCTGGTCACTGGAACAAGCTGCAAGCAGCATCACCGTTGACAGTCCAACAACTTTCACTACCGTGGACTTCTTTACTGAGTAAGCCATCAAATCTCCCTAAATTACAGCAGACCCGCTTCTTTAAGCGCCTGCTCGACAACCGGTTTGTTTGCATCTGTAAATGGCGTCATTGGCAGACGCAATGTGTCGGTTGCTATCAGTCCTAATTGCTTCGCGGCCCATTTCACCGGGATTGGATTAGGTTCAACAAATAATTTCTGATGCAGATGCATCAGGCGCTGGTTAAGGCGGCGTGCTTCGGCGAAGTTGCCCTGTTGCGCAAGCTCACAGAGACGAGCCATCTCTTTCGCAGCAATGTTTGCTGTTACCGAGATGACCCCACGGCCACCCAGTTGCATCAGATCCAGTGCGCTCGCGTCATCGCCGCTGACAATCACGAAGTCTTCATCAACCAGCTCTTGGATCTGACTAACACGTGATAAGTTCCCGGTCGCTTCCTTGATCCCGATAATATTTTTGATTTTAGCGAGACGACCAACGGTTTCCGGCAGCATATCGCAGCCCGTACGCGAAGGGACATTGTACAGCATCTGCGGCAGATCGGTGCTTTCCGCGATGGCTTTAAAGTGCTGATACAACCCTTCCTGAGTCGGACGGTTATAGTACGGGGTTACCGTCAGACAGCCAACCACACCCGATTTTTCAAAACGTTTGGTGAGAGAGATGCCTTCCGCCGTCGCGTTAGCGCCAGTGCCTGCGATGATAGGAATACGGCCATCGGCCAGTTCCAGCGTCAGCATCACCACATCACCATGCTCTTCATGGCTGAGTGTGGCGGATTCGCCGGTGGTGCCGACAGAGACAATCGCCGAAGTCCCGCTGGCGACATGATAATCAATCAGTTTTTTCAGACTCGCACGGCAGACATTACCTTTGTCATCCATCGGTGTGACGAGCGCAACAATACTTCCCGTAAACATTAGCCATCCCCTCCACAAACAAGTGCTTCATGGTACGTTTGACGGCTATTGAAAAGCAAGCGGGCAAGGGCGCAGAGGCGCTTGGCAGAGGGTATTTTTTATGTTTACCTTAGGGTTATCACAATTGCTAATCACCACGACGGACAGGAAGTAACATTTTGCCGCAGTCAGAGCAACATTATCTGGTTATTACCGCACTGGGCGTTGACCGTCCGGGGATTGTCAATACGATTACCCGCCATGTCAGCAGCTGTGAGTGCAATATCGAAGATAGCCGGCTGGCGATGCTCGGTGACGAATTCACGTTTATCATGCTGCTTTCCGGCAGCTGGAATGCGATCACGCTGATTGAGTCGACGCTGCCGCTGAAAGGCGCTGAGCTGGAACTGCTGATCGTGATGAAACGGACGAACGCCAAAGCGCAACGCCCAACGCCTGCGACCGTGTGGGTACAGGTGGAAGTGGCCGACTCACCGCATATTATCGAACGTTTTACCGATCTGTTCGATTCGCAGCAGATGAATATCGCGGAGCTGGTTTCCCGCACGCAGCCAGCCGAAGAAGGCCGCCCCCCATTACTCTATATTCAGATTACTGCGCACAGTCCTGCCAGCCAGGATGCCTCATTTATTGAACAAGCCTTTAACAAGCTATGTACAGAACTGCAGGCTCAGGGCACTCTTAGTGTCGTGAATTACCCACAGCATGAAGAAAAAATGGAGAGTAGTGATGAATCCACTGAAAGCCGGTGATATTGCACCGAAATTTAGCTTGCCCGATCAAGACGGCGAACAAGTAAATTTGGCCGACTTCCAGGGACAACGTGTGTTGGTCTATTTCTATCCGAAAGCGATGACACCGGGCTGCACCGTGCAGGCATGTGGCCTGCGGGACAACATGGACGACCTGAAAAAATCTGGCGTTGAAGTGCTGGGCATCAGCACCGACAAACCGGAAAAATTATCGCGTTTTGCTGAGAAGGAACTGCTGAATTTCACGCTGCTGTCTGATGAAGATCATCAGGTCAGCGCACAGTTTGGCGTCTGGGGTGAGAAGTCGTTTATGGGTAAAACCTATGACGGCATCCACCGCATCAGTTTCCTGCTTGACGGTAATGGCCGCGTGGAGAAGGTGTTTGATGATTTCAAAACCACCAATCACCACGACATTGTGCTGGACTACCTGAAGTCAGCGTAACTACCACGGGCGGCGGATACCGCCGCCCGCAGCGCTATTCCACACGCATTTCATCCGGCCAGGCGTGCACCACGGCTTTCACCAGCGTCGCCAGCGGGATAGCGAAAAACACGCCCCAGAAGCCCCACAGACCGCCGAATATCACCACGGAAAGAATAATCACCAGTGGATGTAAATTCACCGCCTCGGAAAACAGTACCGGCACCAGCAGATTGCCATCCAGCGCCTGAATAATCAGATACACCACCAGCATGGTCCAGAAATCGCTGCCCAGCCCCCACTGGAACAGGCCGACACACACCACCGGGATCGTGACCACCAGCGCGCCGATATACGGGATCAGCACCGACAACCCGACCAGCACCGCCAGCAATAACGCATAATTCAGACCAATAATCAGAAAACCAATCCAGGTCGCGACACCCACCACCACCATTTCCAGCACCTTACCGCGGATATAATTGGTGATTTGCTGGTTCATTTCGCTCCAGACCTGCCCCGCCAGCCCGCGATTGCGCGGCAGTACGCGGCGCACCGCGTTCAGCATCTGCTCTTTGTCTTTCAGCAGGAAGAACACCATCAGCGGCACCAGCACCAGGTAGATCGCCAGCGTCATCAGCCCGACCAGCGACGCCAGCGAATATTTCACCAGTGACTCACCGACCCCTGTCAGACGGCTGCGAATATTTTCCACCAGAATGTCGATAATGCCCGCATCCACCAGCGCCGGGAAACGCTTTGGCAAACCTGCGGCAAACAGATACAGTTTATTCAGCATATTAGGCAGGTCGCGCGTCAGGTTAATCCCCTGCTGCCAGACAATCGGTGCCACCACCAGCACCATCAGCAGTAAAACCCCGACAAACAGCGTCAACACCATACTGGTGGCCCAGCCACGCGAACATCCCAGCCGCTCGAGACGTACCGTTGGCCACTCCAGTAAATAAGCCATCACCAGCGCGACCAGCAGCGGTGCCAGTAAGCCACTGAAAAAGAATAAAATAACGAAAGCGGCCAGCAAAATGACCAGCAACGCAATGGCTTCCGGATCGCTGAAGCGGCGGCGATACCACTGGATTAACAATGCCAGCATGATAATGACGTCCCTGAGTTCATTGAGGAAAAGGCTGAATTGTACTGAAAGGCCTGACGAACAGAAAGGCAGCTGGCAGGTTAGCGCTCTTTTTGTCTAACCTGCCAGCAAACGGATTAACTGGCAGAGGCTAAGGCAGGACGTTCCTGCGCCAGCCTGACGCAGTTGCGTCCGGCATTTTTCGCCAGGTACAATGCGTCGTCAGCGGCTTTAAACACCTCTTCCATACTCTTATGGTCGGGCTGCCACAACGCCACACCCAGCGACACCGACACATTCCCCACCGGGTTAATCTCCAGCTGGAAGATATGCTGACGCACCCGTTCGGCAATCATCAACGCCATTCCGCTGTCAGCGCCAGGCAGAATCATTAAAAACTCTTCGCCACCATTACGGCACACCACATCGGTCTGGCGTGAATGCTGCTCCAGTTCACGCGCAACACGAATGATCACGGTATCACCGACATCGTGACCAAAGGTATCATTCACCCGTTTAAAATGGTCAATATCCAGCGCCAGCACCGCAAACGGCTGGCGGGTAGTGAGGAAATATTCCAGCACCGCGCTCAGACCACGACGGTTAAGTAAATGGGTTAACGGATCGGTTTGTACTTCAAACTTCAGCTTGCCGATTTTATCCTGCAGCCAATACCCGCCAGCAGCGCACGCTTAATCTGCGCGGCCTCGTAATACCATGAGCGAATGCCATTAATCTCTTTCGACACGCCCTGCGCATCCATCTGACTGGCTTTACGCGCCAGCTGCCACAACGGCAGCGCAATCAGACGCGCCAGAATCCAGGCGGCAATCAGGGTCAGCACGGCGAACGGCACCGAGTTGCTGAGCACCTGCAACAGCAGGCTGTTCAGCGGTTCCAGCGTGGTTCGGGTCGGTTTCAGCGCGACAATCATCCAGCCAGAAGCCGGGACAGTGGCATACCCCGCCAGCATCGCCTCTTCACCCTGCGGCACCATTTCCAGATAACCATTAGGGTTTTTCTGCTTATCTTCATCGCTGATCAATGGCGCGATGGATTTGCCAATCAGCTTGTGATTCTGGTGATAAAGCACGTGATTCTGCTGATCAACGACATACAGGCTGGAACCATCGCGGTAAAACTGCTCGCCCAGCAGTTCATTCAGAATGCTTCTTTTCTTGAGATAAATCGATGCGCCAACATAGCCGAGGTAGATACCATTTTTCGACCATACCGGATACGAAATCAGCACCACCAGATTATTCGACGCCGATATATTGGGCAGACTGATAATCGGCTTACGCTCAGTCAGTGCCTGACGCGCCAGATCGGTGTTCAGATGCATGCCTTTCAGCATCAGCGATTCCGGGGAGATAGAGCGCACCCAGCCATCGGCATCGACAATCACCACCGAGTTAAAGCTGGAGGTTTGCTCACGCAGCCGATCGACCTCTTCCTGCAGCACGTTATCATCATCCATGCCGCTGCTGAGACGTTTCGCGCTGTACGCCAGCTGCGACTGCGCCAGCTGGAAGAAGATCTCCGTGGTTGATGCCAGTTTTGTGGCGTACACCCGGTTCGCTTCCAGCGTGTTATTGATCAGCTGTTCACGCTGAACACGCCATGTTGCATAAAGAGAATTGGCCAGAGTAATCACAATACTGGCAATCGCCAGCATGGTGATCAGAGTGCGTAAGTCTGTCTTTGGCCGCAGCAGCCTCAGCATAGACTTACCTCGATTTTGCTAAACATTATTTTGGCGCCTGTAGGAATTTATTATGCGCAATTTTCACTGTGCGATGTATGCCCTGGTGAAGCACTGTGCAATTGTATTCCGCCAGCGCTATGCACTGCAAATGCCTTCCGCGCGCAGACGAAATATTTACTCATTTATTTCACTGCACCGGCAGAAGTGACATCCGTTATATCGGTGTCAGTAGCAGGTTACAGTGGTAAAAAGGCATATCCCTGGTTCTGTAACGTTGCCACCGTGGTGCCGCTGGAAAGCGTATGGATAACAGATTTATCGATCCAGTCATGCTGCAGATGATGAAAAGCAACAGATTGATCGCAAACTGAAATTTCCACCCCTGCCTGCCTTAGCTCGGCAATTAATTTCAGATTGGGATTATCAATGCCGTATATCTTATGGAACTGCTCATTATTCAGGACCGCAGGCACCGCATCGCTATTCACTGAGACGACAAACGGCGGATTCAAGTTCGAAGTGCAACGCTAAGCCGCCTGTCTTAACTCTGCAAAGACCACTGAAGGCTGCCGGAACCCGAGGCATTTTCTTGGCCTGCTGTTCAGTGCTCCCTGATACTTG